>NZ_QTQH01000028.1:0-72944 GCF_003853805.1 Burkholderia sp. Bp8994 | reverse complement strand
GAGATCTACACGTCGGTCGGCCTGCAGAAGCAGGGCAAGAACCTGTTCTACCGCGACCTGCTGCACCACCTGTCGCATTCGAGCGACCGCTTCATCATCGCGCCCGGGATCAAGGGCCTCGTGATGCTCGTGTTCACGCTGCCGTCGTTCCCGTACGTGTTCAAGATCATCAAGGATCAGTTCCCGCCGCCGAAGGAAACGACGCGCGCGCAGATCATGGAGAAGTACCAGCTCGTGAAGCGCCACGACCGTCTCGGGCGGATGGCCGATACGCTCGAGTATTCGAGCGTCGCGCTGCCGCTGTCGCGGCTCGACCATGCGCTCGTGCGCGAGCTGGAAAAGGAAGTGCCGTCGCTGCTCGAATACGAGGACGACAACCTCGTGATCAAGCACCTGTACATCGAGCGCCGCATGACGCCGCTCAACCTGTACCTGCAGAACGGCACCGACGCGGACGTCGAGCACGGCGTGAAGGAGTACGGCAACGCGGTGAAGGAGTTGATGAAGGCCAACATCTTCCCCGGCGACATGCTTTACAAGAACTTCGGCGTCACGCGCCACGGCCGCGTCGTGTTCTACGACTACGACGAGATCGAGTACCTGACCGACTGCAACGTGCGGCGCGTGCCGCCGCCGCGCAACGAGGAAGACGAGCTGTCCGGCGAACCGTGGTATACCGTCGGCCCGCACGACATCTTTCCGGAAACCTACGGACCGTTCCTGCTCGGCGACCCGCGCGTGCGGACGGTCTTCATGAAGCATCACGCGGACTTTTTCGAACCCGCGCTGTGGCAGGCCAGCAAGGACAAGCTGCTGCAGGGCGAGTTGCCCGATTTTTACCCGTACGACGTGTCGCTGCGCTTCAGCGTGCGCTACCCCGAGCGCTTCGACGCGACGCCGGACGCCGGTGACGCCGGCGACGACGCAAGCGACGCGCAGCGCGCCGCCTGACGCACCGTCCGATCGAACCAAACCCGTTATCGACCTGACTTCCGCCAACGGAATCCACACCGATGAATACCCAAGACAATCCGCTTTCACACCTGTTCGACAACAACGACGCCTGGGTCAAGCGCCAGCTCGCCGACGATCCCGATTTCTTCGCGCGTCTCGCCGACCAGCAGGCGCCGGAATATCTGTGGATCGGCTGCTCGGATTCGCGCGTGCCCGCGAACCAGATCATCGGCCTGCCGCCGGGCGAAGTGTTCGTGCACCGTAACATCGCGAACGTCGTCGTGCACAGCGACCTGAACTGCCTGTCGGTGATCCAGTTCGCGGTCGACATCCTGCGCGTGAAGCACATCATGGTCGTCGGCCACTACGGCTGCTCGGGCGTGAACGCGGCGCTGCACAACCGCCGCGTCGGCCTCGCGGACAACTGGCTGCATCACGTGCAGGACGTGCGCGAACGCCACGCCGCACTGCTCGACGAATGGCCGGTCGGCGAAGCGCGCTATCGCCGCCTGATCGAGCTGAACTCGATCGAGCAGGTCGTCAACGTATGCCGCACGACGATCGTCAACGACGCATGGGCGCGCGGCCAGTCGCTCACCGTGCACGGGCTCGTGTACGGCGTGCACGACGGGCGGATGCGCAACCTCGGGATGGCCGTGTCGAGCTTCGACGCGCTGGATGCAACCTACAAGCGCTGCGTCGCGGCGCTGACCGCGCGCGGCCAGCACGCGCCCGACAACGACATGGTCGCGGCGGACGCCGCGCGGCTCGACGACGTCGCGCAGGCGGTCGCCGCCACGCTGAAGCCGTGCGACGACGCGAAGTAACCGACTCGAAGTAGCCGACGTGCGCGGCCACGCGGGCGCGGCACGCCAGCGCCCCGCCGCGCGCCATCCGGCTGAAGGTGCATCATGATGGCGGGGCCGCGCCCCCTGCATCCCGTCGCGCGACGGGTGCGCCGTGCGCACACGCCAGCCGGCGCAACGGCGGTCATGCGGCCGCGACGGCCGTCGAACTGATCTGACACCGGCACTGCCGCGACGGCGGTGCAATGCAAAGGAGCGGCGAACATGAAAACCGTACTGATCGTCGGCGCATCGCGCGGCCTCGGACGCGAATTCGTCCGGCAATACCGGCGCGACGGCTGGAACGTGATCGCGACCGCGCGCGACGACGCATCGCTTGCCGCACTGCGCGAACGCGGCGCGCACGCGCATGCGCTCGACATCGCGCAGCCCGAACAGATCGCGGCGCTCGGCTGGAAGCTCGACGGCGAACGGCTCGACGCGGCGGTGCTCGTGTCGGGCGTGTACGGGCCGCGCACCGAAGGGGTCGAAACGATCGGCGCCGAGGATTTCGACACGGTGATGCATACGAACGTGCGCGGGCCGATGCAACTGCTGCCGATCCTGCTGCCGCTCGTCGAGGACGCGCGCGGCGTGCTGGCGGTGGTCTCGAGCCGGATGGGCAGCATCGCCGAGGCGACCGGCACGACCGGCTGGCTGTACCGCGCGAGCAAGGCCGCGCTGAACGACGTGCTGCGCATCGCATCGCTGCAGACGCGCCACGCCGCCTGCATCTCGCTCCATCCCGGCTGGGTGCGCACCGACATGGGCGGCGCGCAGGCCGCGATCGATCCGGAGACCAGCGTGACCGGCATGCGCCGCGTGATCGCGGAAGCCGGCGCGGACGTGTCGCAGGCCAACGGCCGTTTCTTCCAGTACGACGGCGTCGAGCTCAGCTGGTGAGCCGGCATGACAACCCGGCGTCGTTAATTCCCGAATCGCATGATTTTGAACCGACCTGACGCGTGCCCGTGCGGCGGCGCGTCCCCCGTCCCTGCCGGCAAAGCCCCGGCGCCGCGCTATGCGGCCTGTTGCGGCCGCTTCATCGACGGCGGCGAAGCCGCGCCGACCGCCCTCGAATTGATGCGCTCGCGGTACAGCGCGTACGTGCTCGGCGCGACCGACTATCTGCGCGCGACCTGGGACGCGCGCACCTGCCCGGCCGATCTCGATGCGGACCCGAATGCGCCCGACGCGCCTCGCTGGCTCGGCCTCGCCGTCAAACGCCATGCCCGGCTCGACGAACAGCACGCGGAGGTCGAATTCGTGGCCCGCTACAAGGTCGGCGGGCGTGCGTACAGGCTCCACGAGACAAGTCGTTTCACACGCGACGAGCACGGTTTCTGGCGCTATGTCGACGGCGAAGTAAGTGAACGCTGACAAATAGTTGCCATGTCAGACGCCGGGTAATTCCCGCATTGCACAACCTGAATTTGTCGGGCTAGGATGGCCGTCAGATTGGTCATGTTGCATGGCAGGGCTTACGAATGGCGTTCAGCAAGGTATTGGTGGGATGGATGGCGGCCTGCGCGCTGTCGGCCGCTCAGGCCGGTACGGCGCCGAACGCGCAATCTGGCGCGGCCACGGCCAGCGGCTCGCTCGCCCACGCCGAGCGCTTCGATTACGGCGATTCGGGCCTCCCGCAGGTCGCCGCGAACCTCAACGAACAAATCGTCAGCATTCCGGCCGATGCTTCGGGCGCCGTGATGCTCGAGGCCACGCTGTTCAAGCCGAACGGCCCCGGCCCGTTCCCGCTCGTCGTCTTCAACCACGGCAAGAACACCGGCGATCTTCACCAGCAGCCGCGCAGCCGGCCGCTCGCGTTCGCGCGTGAATTCGTGCGCCGCGGCTATGCGGTGATCGCGCCGAACCGCCAGGGCTTCGCCGGTTCGGGCGGCGCGTACCAGCAGGAAGGCTGCAACGTCGGCAAGAACGGCCTCGTGCAGGCCGCCGACGTCGACGCGACGGTCCGCTACATGTCGCGTCAGTCGTACATCGATGCGTCGCGCATCGTCGTCGCGGGCACGTCGCACGGCGGCCTCGTGTCGGTCGCATACGGTACCGAGGCGGCGCCCGGCGTGCGCGGCATCATCAACTTCTCCGGCGGGCTGCGCCAGGACCTCTGCGACGGCTGGCAGCGCAATCTCGTCGACGCGTTCGACCAGTACGGCGCGCATACGGCCGTGCGGTCGCTGTGGCTGTACGGCGACAACGATTCGGTGTGGACGCCCGCGCTCGTCGCGCAGATGCACGACGCCTACGTGTCGCACGGCACGCAGGCGCAGTTCATCGATTTCGGCCGCTACAAGGACGACGCGCACCGGCTGATCGTCGATCGCGACGGCGTGCCCGTGTGGTGGCCGGCCGTGCATGCGTTCCTCGCGGAACTGAACCTGCCGACCTCGGTGCGCTATGCGGTCGCGAACCCGCACGAGCCGAATGCGACCGGCTATGCGTCGATCGACGCGGTCGAGGCGGTGCCGTTCCTCGACGCAGCCGGCCGCGAAGGCTATCGCCGCTTCCTGAGCCAGCATCCGAGCCGTGCGTTCGCGGTGTCGGCTGAAGGCGCGTGGTCGTGGGCCGAAGGCGGCGACGATCCGATGGCGCTCGCGCTCGACAACTGCTCGAAGCAGGGCGCGGGCGCATGCAAGCTGTATGCGGTCAACGACCGCGTCGTGTGGAACGCGAATGCGACGCAGACGGCCGACAACGGCGACGCCGACGCGCGCGCCTTGGCTTCGCGCTGACGCGCGCGTGTCGCGACGCGCGTCAGGATCGCGTTCTACCCACGTCTCTTTCCCCTCTTCCGTTTCGTGAGCGTGCGGTCCGCAGCGGCGTTCGCATGCCCGTTCTCGCGCTCTTGTGAGTCCGCGGGCTGAGCACCCCGCTCGTAACATCCGCTGAGAGCCTTTGCGGGACTTTTCCCGCCTGTTCCGAACGCCAGCGGCGCCTGATTCAACGCGCCATTTGCCGGTCGCCGGTCGCCGGTCGCCGGTCGCTAGTCGCCGGTCGCTAGTCGCTAGTCGCTAGTCGCTAGTCGCTAGTCGCCATTCGCAGGTCGCCATTCGCCATTCGCCATTCGCCATTCGCCATTCGCCATTCGCAGGTCGCAGGTCGCAGGTTGCTAGTCGCCGGTCGCATTGCGCCACACTTCGCGCCCCTTTTCCCTTCCCGCCCCGATTTTTCACCCCTCCCGCGCCCGCCCGCCCGACGATTTTTTTCTGTCGGGGGGTGTCACTCGAACGTCGTCATCTGCGGTCATTTCGGGGCATCTGGCGCGTACCGTCCCGAGCACCCCGGATCTGCGCCGAACTCCCGCCCGGCAAGGCTTTGCGGTGTTTGTAACCGGTAGTGCAACGCGCGGCGGAACACGCTAATCTCAGCGCGTTTTCCGTCTGTCGCCGCGCGGTGTCCCGTTCGATACCCGCCGCCGTTTTACTCCCCGGAGTCGCCTTGAGTACGCCAGCCACCGATGACTGGGTCGCGCGCAGCCTGCGCGCGGTCTGGCATCCCTGCACCCAGATGAAGCACCACGAGCGCCTGCCGCTCATTCCCGTCGCGCGCGGCGCGGGCCTGTGGCTGTACGACCGCGACGGCCGCCGTTACTTCGACGCGATCAGCTCGTGGTGGGTGAACCTGTTCGGCCACGCGAACCCGGACATCAACGCGGCGCTGAAGGACCAGCTCGACACGCTCGAGCACGCGATGCTCGCCGGCTGCACGCACGAGCCGGCGATCGAGCTCGCCGAGCGGCTGCACGCGCTCACCGCGCGCACGCTCGGCCATGCGTTCTTCGCGTCGGACGGCGCGTCGGCGGTCGAGATCGCGCTGAAGATGAGCTTCCACGCGTGGCGCAACCGCGGCCGCGCGGACAAGCGCGAGTTCGTGTGCGTCGCGAACAGCTATCACGGCGAGACCATCGGCGCGCTCGGCGTGACCGACGTCGCGCTGTTCAAGGACGCGTACGACCCGCTGATCCGCAACGCGCACGTGGTCGCGTCGCCCGACGCGCGCGGCGCGCTGCCGGGCGAGACGGCCGCCGACGTCGCGGGCCGCGCGCTCGACGACGTGCGGCGCCTGTTCGCCGAACGCGCCGACCGGATCGCCGCGCTGATCGTCGAGCCGCTCGTGCAATGCGCGGCCGGCATGGCGATGCACGATCCGTCGTACGTGCGCGGGCTGCGCGCGCTGTGCGACGAATTCGGCGTGCACCTGATCGCCGACGAGATCGCGGTCGGCTGCGGCCGCACCGGCACCTTCTTCGCGTGCGAGCAGGCCGGCGTGTGGCCCGATTTCCTGTGCCTGTCGAAAGGCATCAGCGGCGGCTACCTGCCGCTGTCGCTCGTGCTCACGCGCGACGACGTGTTCGCGGCGTTCTACGACGACGACACCACGCGCGGCTTCCTGCATTCGCATTCGTACACCGGCAACCCGCTCGCGTGCCGCGCGGCCGTCGCGACGCTCGACCTGTTCGCGCGCGACGACGTGCTCGCCGCCAACGCGCGCAAGTCGGCCGCGATGCGCGCCGCGCTCGCGCCGCTCGGCGCGCACCCGCAGGTGCGTCACCTGCGCGAGCGCGGCACATTGTTCGCGTTCGACGTCGCGCTCGACGGCGACGCGGCACGCGGCTTCTCGCGACGCTTCTTCGAGCGCGCGCTCGAACGCGAACTGCTGCTGCGCCCGATCGGCACGACCGTGTACCTGATGCCGCCGTACGTGATGAGCGACGACGACATCGCGTGGCTCGCGCAACGCACGCGCGACACGCTCGACGCGACACTCGCGGAGGCGGCGCGATGAAACAGCCGTCGCAGAAAACGACCGCGCCGCTGCTCGACACGCTGCAGCGCGGCCTCGCCGAACTCGATGCGCAGGGCCTGCGCCGCGTGCGCCGCACCGCCGACACCGCGTGCGACGCACACATGCGCGTCGACGGCCGCGACATCGTCGGCTTCGCGAGCAACGACTATCTCGGCCTCGCCGCGCATCCGGCGCTCGTCGCCGCGTTCGCGGAAGGCGCGCGGCGCTATGGCTCCGGGAGCGGCGGCTCGCATCTGCTCGGCGGCCATTCGCGCGCGCACGCGACGCTCGAGGACGAACTCGCCGGCTTCGCGGGCGGCTTCTCCGATGCGCCGCGCGCGCTGTACTTCAGCACCGGCTACATGGCGAACCTCGCCGCGATGACGGCCCTCACCGGCAAACACGCGACGATCTTCTCCGACGCGCTGAACCACGCGTCGCTGATCGACGGGATCCGGCTGTCGCGCGCGAACGTGCAGGTCTATCCGCATGCGGACATGGCGGCGCTCCCCGCGCTGCTCGATGCGTCGGAGGCCGAAACGAAGCTGATCGTCAGCGATACGGTGTTCAGCATGGACGGTGACCTCGCGCCGCTCGCCGAACTCGTCGCGCTGGCCGAACGCCACGGCGCGTGGCTCGTCGTCGACGACGCGCACGGCTTCGGCGTGCTGGGCCCGCAGGGCCGCGGCGCGCTCGCGGCCGCCGCGCTGCGCTCGCCGAACCTCGTGTACGTCGGCACGCTCGGCAAGGCCGCCGGCGTCGCGGGCGCGTTCGTCATCGCGCACGAGACCGTGATCGAATGGATGATCCAGCGCGCGCGCAGCTACATCTTCACGACGGCGGCGCCGCCCGCGGTCGCGCATGCGGTATCGGCAAGCCTGAAGGTGATCGCCGGCGACGAAGGCGATGCGCGACGCGCGCACCTCGCCGCGCTGATCGAGCGCACGCGCGCGCTGCTGCGCATGACACGCTGGCAGCCGGTCGACTCGCACACGGCCGTGCAGCCGCTCGTGATCGGCAGCAACGACGCGACGCTCGCGGCGATGCGCTCGCTCGACGCGCACGGCCTGTGGGTGCCCGCGATCCGGCCGCCGACGGTGCCCGCCGGCACGTCGCGCCTGCGCATCTCGCTGTCGGCCGCGCATTCGTTCGACGATCTCGCGCGGCTGGAAACCGCACTCATCGAAGCCAGCGAGCAAACCGCATGAACGCACCGCTTTCCGTTTTCGTCACCGGCACCGACACCGAGATCGGCAAGACCTTCGTGTCGGCCGCGATGCTGCACGGCTTCGCACGTCACGGCCTGCGCGCGGCCGCGCTGAAGCCCGTGGCCGCCGGTGCGGTTGAACGCGACGGCGTCTGGCGCAACGAGGACGCCGACCAGCTCGACGCGGCCGCGAACGTCGTGCTGCCGCCCGAGCTGCGCACGCCGTTCCTGCTGAAGGCGCCGGCCGCCCCGCACATCGTCGCCGCGCAGGAAGGCGTGACGATCGACCTCGACACGATCGTCGCGAGCCACCGCGAGGCGCTGACGCGCGCGGACGTCGTCGTCGTCGAAGGCGTCGGCGGCTTCCGCGTGCCGCTGAACGACACGCAGGACACGGCCGATCTCGCGGTCGCGCTCGGCCTGCCGGTCGTGCTCGTGGTCGGCATGCGGCTCGGCTGCATCAGCCACGCGCTGCTGACGGCCGACGCGATTCGCCAGCGCGGCCTCACGCTCGCCGGCTGGGTCGCGAACCACGTCGACCCGGCCATGCCGTACGCCGACGAGAACGTCGCTGCGATCCGCGACTGGCTCGCGCGCGAACATCGCGCGCCGCTGCTTGGCCGCATCGCGCACTTGGCGCCGGCCGCCCCCGAATCCGCCGCGGCGATGCTCGACATCGCCGCGCTCGTCGACACGCTGCGCCGCGCGCAGCATTGACGCCCCGATCCCCGCATTCACGACAGGAAAACCACCATGACCCAAGCCCAGACCGCCGCCGTGCAACCCGACGCGATCCCCGTGGCCGCCCCGACGTCGCAGCGCTGGCGCGTCGCCGACGTCGTCGCGCTGTTCGAGCTGCCGTTCAACGACCTGATGTTCCGCGCGCAGCAGGTGCATCGCGAGCACTTCGACGCGAACGCGGTGCAGCTGTCGACGCTGCTGTCGATCAAGACGGGCGGTTGCGAGGAGGATTGCGGCTACTGCTCGCAGTCGTCGCACCACGAGACGGGCCTGAAGGCCGAGAAGCTGATGGACGTCGACGCGGTGCTCGACGCCGCACGCGCGGCCAAGGCGAACGGCGCGAGCCGCTTCTGCATGGGCGCCGCATGGCGCAACCCGAAGGAGCGCCACATGCCTGCGCTGACCGAGATGGTGCGCGGCGTGAAGGAACTGGGCCTCGAGACCTGCATGACGCTCGGCATGCTGGAGGACGAGCAAGCCAAGGAACTCGCCGACGCGGGCCTCGATTACTACAACCACAATCTCGACACGTCGCCGGAGTTCTACGGCCAGGTGATCTCGACGCGCACCTACCAGGATCGTCTCGACACGCTCGACCGCGTGCGCGACGCGGGCATCAACGTGTGCTGCGGCGGCATCATCGGGATGGGCGAATCGCGCCGCGAACGCGCGGGCCTGATCTCGCAGCTCGCGAACCTGAACCCGTATCCGGAGTCGGTGCCGATCAACAACCTCGTCGCGATCGAGGGCACGCCGCTCGAAGGCACCGCACCGCTCGACCCGTTCGAGTTCGTGCGCACGATCGCGGTCGCGCGCATCACGATGCCGAAGGCCGTCGTGCGGCTGTCGGCCGGCCGCGAGCAGCTCGACGACGCGATGCAGGCGATGTGCTTCCTCGCGGGCGCGAACTCGATGTTCTACGGCGACCAGCTGCTGACCACGAGCAACCCGCAGACGCAGCGCGACCGCGCGCTGTTCGAGCGCCTCGGCATCCGCGCGAGCCAGGCCGACGCGCTGGCGGAGAACGCGTAAGCGCCGGCCTCGCGTCGTTCTGCGAAGGTTGCAGACGAGAAGACCGGGGCATGCCCCGGTTTTTTTTGTCCGATTCTGCGCCGGGCCGGCCTGCGCGTCGCGCATCGCGGTCTTGCCCGCGCGCCGGATCGAAGCGTCGAGCCCGATCGTCAGCGTGCGCGTCGGCGCGACTTCCGCCTGCGCGTCACACGTGTGCGGCCGCGCCGTCGAGCGCCGCGCGCACGCGCGCGACGCGCTGTTCGTCGACCGGCGCCAGCACCTCGCCGCGCGGCCGCACGCCCGAGCCGAAGTGCACCGCGCGCACGCCGGTCGCGCGAACGAAATCGCCGACCGCGTCGATCGTGAGGCCCGAGCCGGCCAGCACCGTGCAGGTCGAGCCTGCCGCCTGGCGCACCAGCCGCGTGATCGTCGCGACCGCGTCGAGCACCGACGGATGGCCGCCCGAGGTCAGCACCGACGTGACCGCCGGCACGCGCAGCAGCGCGTCGAACGCGGCATTGAGGTCGCGCGACACGTCGAACGCGCGATGGAACGTCAGGTCGCGCCCGTCCGCGGCCGCCGCGATGCGCTGGAGCGCATCGAGATCGACGTCGCCGCGCGCATCGAGCGCGCCGAACACGACGCCGTTCGCACCAGCCGCGACGGCCGCGCGCACGTCGCGCTCGATCACGCGCAGGTCGTCGGCTTCGTAGATGAACGCGCGGCTGTGCGGGCGCACGATCACGTTCACCGGGATCGCCACGGCGGCCACGACGGCCTCGATCAGGCCGACGCTCGGCGTGAGCCCGCCTTCACTGATCGCGGTCACGAGTTCGAGCCGGTCGGCGCCCGCGCGGGCAGCGGCCTTCGCGTCGCCGACGGTGGTGGCGATCACTTCGAGGAGAACGGAGGAAGCGGCGGTGCGGTTCATCGGCGGCTCGCGAATCGTCAGGACAATTCGCGCATCCTAGCCGAGCGGCATGAACCGCGCCAGCGCGACGCCGTCGCTATGCGCCGCCCGCTTCCTCGTCGATCCAGTCGATATCGCCGCACAGCACGTGCTGCGCATCGCCGATGCGCACCGCCACCGACAGCGTCACGCACGGCTGCGCCTCGTTGATCGACAGGTACGGGCGCGTCACCTGCACGCGTCCGGGCTCGGCGATCGCCGTGCGGAAATACGGCCGGCGCAGCCAGTTCGCACCCTGCGCATCCGACAGCGGCGAGAAGCGCGCCTCGGCGAGCGCGCGGTCCGCGCGCAGCACGACGTTGCGGCCGGCCTGCCGGCCGCGCGCGTCGAGCAGGAAGCAGCGCGCGGCATCGTCGAGCGCGAGGAAGTTCCAGCACACCTCGTCGAGCGGCTCGCCGGCCGCCACCCGCTCGGCCGCGCGCTCGAACGCGCGCAGGTATGGCGCGAGCCGCTGCGCGTCGCGCCGCTCGCGCGCTTCGGTCTGCTGGCGAAAGCGCTCGGTCAGCTCGCCGATGCAACCGGTCGCGGCCGCGCTGTCGGGCAGCCCGGGGGCCGGGCGGCCGAAGAAATAGCCCTGCACGAAATCGGCCTCGCACGACAGCGCGATCTGCGCGTCGTGCTCGGTCTCGATCCCCTCGACGAGCACCAGCTTGCCGGCCTCGTGCAGCAGCGTGACGAGCCCGTGCAGGATCGCGGTGAGCCCCGTGCGGTGCGCCGCGTGGGACAGCATGATCCGGTCGAGCTTCACGATGTCCGGGTTCAGCTGCCAGATCCGCTCGAGGTTCGAGTGACCGGCGCCGAAATCATCGAGCGCGATCAGGAAACCCTGCGCGCGGAATTCGCGCACGGCCTCGGCGAGCCGCTCGACGTCTTCCGCGCGCTGTTCGAGCACTTCGAGCACGACGCGGCGCGGCGGCATGCCGATCCGCTTCAGGTTCGCGAACAGCGCGGCGGCCTGGAACGGGTCGGTCAGCACGCCCGGATGCACGTTGAGGAACAGCCACTCGCGCTCGGCGCCGAGCAGCGCGAAGTTCTCGAGATGCAGCGCCTGCGCGAGCCGGTCGAGCTGCAGCAACTCGCCCTGGCGCGCGGCCTCGCCGAACACGTCGAGCGGCGACACCGCGCGGTCGAGCGCATCATGCGCGCGCAGCAGCGCCTCGTAGCCCACCGCGCGCTGGTGCGACAGGCTGAAGATCGGCTGGAACACGGTCGTGAGCGACAGGTCGTGATGCTGCGTCGCCAGGCGCTCGAGGCCGGAGCTCATCTCCCGCTCGAAACGATACGGCGATGCGGTGGCCGGACGCTCCTGTTGCGCGATCGTCATGGCGCCCTCCTGGTGATGCAGCCGAACGCGGCGGTTGGTTGAGACGGCGCGCGCAATGTCATGGTGGAATCCTCGGTTGTCCGGCCGGTGCCGGACGGTAGGCAAGCATCAAGCAAGGTCCGTGCAAGGGCCGAATACGCGCGCCGCGCCTGCGTGCGGCGCCGCCGCACCAGCATGGCGCAGGCCGGATGCACCGTTCACGTGCATGCGCACCGGCGCACTCGAACGCACCCGCCGCGTCGTCACGCTAAACTCCGTACGGTCGTTTCATTCTCCGCAATCGCCGTCTCGATGGAAATCGTCTTCACAGTCCTGATCCTGCTGCTGACCGTCGCGCTGTCCGGCGCGGTCACACGCATCCTGCCGTTGCAGCTTCCGCTGCCGCTGATGCAGATCGCGTTCGGCGCGATGCTCGCGTGGCCGAAGCTGAACCTGCACGTCACGTTCGATCCCGAAATCTTCATGCTGCTGTTCATTCCGCCGCTGCTGTTCGCGGACGGCTGGCGGATTCCGAAACGCGAGCTGTACCTGCAGCGCCGCGCTATCCTGATGCTCGCGTTCGGGCTCGTGTTCATGACGGTACTCGCAGTCGGCTACTTCGCGCACTGGCTGATACCCGAGTTGCCGCTGCCGATCGCGTTCGCGCTCGCGGCCGTGCTGTCGCCCACCGACGCGGTCGCGCTGTCGGGCATCGCCGGCAAGGGACGGATCCCGCCGCAACTGATGCACATCCTGGAAGGCGAGGCGCTGATGAACGACGCGTCGGGCTTGGTCGCGCTGAAGTTCGCGGTCGCGGCCGCGCTCACCGGCATGTTCTCGCTGCGCGATGCGTCGATCACGTTCGTGATCGTCGCCGCCGGCGGGCTCGCGACGGGCGCGCTCGTGTCGTGGGGGTTCAGCGCGCTGTCGACGCGCTTCCTGAATGCCGAGCAGGAAGGCGATCCGGCCCCCGGCATCGTGATGACGCTGCTCGTGCCGTTCGCCGCCTATCTGTTCGCCGAGCATCTCGACCTGTCGGGCGTGCTCGCGGCCGTGTCGGCGGGGATGATGATGAACTACACGAGCTTCTCCCGCAAAAGCACCGTCGCGTCTCGCGTGCGGGCCGAAAGCACGTGGGCGATGATCGAGTTCGTGTTCAACGGCATGGTGTTCATCATGCTCGGGCTGCAGTTGCCGCACATCATCGGCCGCGCGCTCGTCGACGCGCACCACACGAGCGACGCGCTCGTCGGCCGGATGATCTTCAACGTGTGCGCGATGATGATCGCGCTGTATGCGATCCGCTTCCTGTGGGTCTGGCTGCTGCGCTGGATCGCGAGCCGCCGCGCCGCGCGCCACGGCCTCGCGGGCACGATGGCCGGCGTGCGCACGATCGCGGTGATGACGGTCGGCGGCGTGCGCGGCGCGGTCACGCTCGCGGGCGTGCTGTCGATCCCCGTCGCGCTGTCTGACGGCGCGCCGCTGCCCGGGCGCGACACCGCGATCTTCGTCGCATCGGCGGTGATTCTCGGTTCGCTGATCGTCGCGGTGATCGGCCTGCCGCTGCTGCTGCGCGGCGTGCGCTCGACGCGCAACCCGCTCGCCGACGAGGAGCGCACCGCGCGCGCGGCCGCCGCGCAGGCCGCGATCCGCGCGATCGACTCGTCGCACGACGCGATCTCGGCCGATCTCGACGAATCGGGCGCCGCGCGCTGCGCGGACATCTCGGCGCGCGTGATGGACCAGTACCGCCGCCGCCTCGCCGCGCTCGCCGACGACGGCCCGACCCCGCGCGCGCAAGCCAAGCAGGCGGAGACGATGGAACTGCAGATGCGGATCGCGGCGGTGCGCGCGGAACGTTCGGTGCTGTACCGGATGCGCAGCGAAAGCAGGATTTCCGACGAGACGCTGACGAAGCTGATCCGCGAGATCGACCTGTCGGAAACGGCACTGTCGACGCGCAAGAAAGGACTCGTCTGAGCGGCTGCGCCGCGGTGCGATTGCACGGCCGCTCAAAAAAAACGGCGACGCACGAGCGTCGCCGTTTTCACATCCGCCCGCCGCGGCGTTACTTCGCGACGACGACCGGAATCCCCTTCAGCATTCCCGCGCCCTTCATCTCGTCGAGCGCGTGCTGCACTGCCGCACTCGTCGCCGCGTCGATGCCGACCTGCAGCGCGAGCTCGCGCTCCGCACGCTTCACGCCCGCGAGGTTGCGCACCTTCACGTGACCGAAGCCGCGCACGCGGGCATGCAGATCGGCCAGTTGCGCGACCTGCGCCGCATTGCCGGCGGTCACCGCGGCGAGCGCGCGCGTGAGCGTGGTTTCGTAGTCGTCCGCGAGCGCGCGCTCCATCCTGCGCTCGGCCGTGCGGCCGAACGGATCGAGCCACGTGCCGCGCAGACTGCGCACGCGCGCGAGCGTGCCGAGCACCGGCCACATCCACTGGCCGAACACGCGCTTCTTCGGCACGCTGCCGTCGCGGCCGGCCTTCGCGACCGTCGGCGGCGCCAGATTGAACTTCACGCGATAGTCCTGCCCCGGCACGCCTTCGAACTGCGCTTCGAGCGCCGTGCGGAACGCGCCGTCCGCATACAGCCGGGCAACCTCGTATTCGTCCTTCACCGCGAGCAGCCGGTAGAACGTCGTCGCGACCGCACGCGTCAGCGCATCGTCGCCCTTCGCGCGCGCCGCGTTCACCAGTGCGCGGTAGCGCTCGACGTAACGCACGCCGCCGTAGGCGTCGAGGCGCGCCTCGCGATCGGCGATCAGCTCGGCGAGCGTCTCCGGCGCGGCGTGCACGGCCACCGCGTGACGCGCGTTCCACAATGCGTCGAGGCCCGCCGCGTCGCCGGCCGCCATCCGGCCGATCGCGAACGCGAGCTTGTTCATCGGCACCGCGACGTTGTTCAGCTCGATCGCGCGCATCATCGCGGCGAGCGACACCGGCACGAGGCCAAGCTGCCACGCGTAGCCGAGCATCAGGATGTTCGCGCCGATCGAGTCGCCGAGGAATTTCGCGGCGAGCGCCTGCGCGTCGCAGCTCGACAGGTAGCCGTCGCCGGCCGCGTGATGCATTTTTTCGAGCAGCGCATCCGCGTGCAGGTTCGCGTCGGGGTTCTGCACGAACGACGCGTTCGGAATCCGGTGCGTGTTGACCACGATCCGCGTGCGCTCGTGGCGCACCGTCTGCAGCGCCTCGGCGCTCGCGCCGACGACCATGTCGCACGCGAGCAGCACGTCGGCCTGCTGCGTGTCGATGCGCACCTGGTTCAGCCACCGGTCGCTCGACGCGATCCGCACGAACGACAGCACCGAGCCGCCCTTCTGCGCGAAGCCCATGAAGTCGAGCACCGACGCGCTCTTGCCTTCGAGGTGCGCGGCCATGCTGATCAGCGCGCCGACCGTCACGACGCCCGTGCCGCCCACGCCCGTGACCAGCATGTCGTACGGCGCCGCGTCGAGATGGGTCGCGGGCACCGGCAGCGCGTCGACGCGCACGGCGAGCGCGGCTTCGTCGAACGCCGCGCCCGCGGCCTTCTTCAGCGCCGCGCCTTCGACCGTCACGAAGCTCGGGCAGAAGCCGTTCACGCACGAGTAGTCCTTGTTGCACGACGACTGGTCGATGCGGCGCTTGCGGCCGAGCGGCGTCTCGAGCGGTTCGACCGACAGGCAGTTCGACTGCACGCCGCAGTCGCCGCAGCCTTCGCATACCGCGTCGTTGATGAACAGCCGCTTGTCCGGGTCGGGGAATTCGCCCTTCTTGCGGCGGCGGCGCTTCTCGGCCGCGCAGGTCTGGTCGTAGATCAGCACGGTGACGCCCGGCGTCTCGCGCAGCTCGCGCTGCACCGCGTCGAGTTCGCTGCGGTGATGGAACGTCGTGCCCTTCGGGAACAGCCCGTGATGACCGTCGTACTTCTCCGGTTCGTCGGACACCACGACGAAGCGCGACACGCCTTCCGCCTCGACCTGCCGCGCGATCTGCGGCACCGAGATGCTGCCGTCGACCGGCTGGCCGCCCGTCATCGCGACCGCGTCGTTGTAGAGGATCTTGTACGTGATGTTCGCTTTCGCGGCGACCGCCTGGCGGATCGCGAGAATGCCCGAATGGAAGTAGGTGCCGTCGCCGAGGTTCTGGAACACGTGCTTCGTGTTGGTGAACATCGCGTGCGCGGCCCAGTCGACGCCCTCGCCGCCCATCTGGATCAGGCCCGTCGTGTCGCGCTCCATCCACGACGCCATGAAGTGGCAGCCGATGCCGGCCTGCGCGATCGAGCCTTCCGGCACCTTCGTCGACGTGTTGTGCGGGCAGCCCGAGCAGAAGTACGGCGTGCGCTTCACCGCGTCCGCCTCGTTCGACAGGATCTGCGGCGCGACGAGATCGACGACGCGCTCGCGCCGGTCGAGCGCCGGCTTGTGCCGCGCGAGCCAGGTGGCGAACACCGGCAGGATCCGCGACGGGCGCAGCTCGCCGAGCTCGGACAGCAGGCACGCGCCTTCGGCGTCGTGCTTGCCGAGCACGCGCGGGCGCGCACCGTCCGCGCGGTTGTACAGGTAGTCCTTGATCTGCTGCTCGATCACCGGGCCCTTCTCTTCGATGACGAGCACTTCCGACAGGCCGTCGACGAAGGTTTCGATCCGTGTCATTTCGAGCGGATACGACAGGCCGACCTTGTAGATCCGCACGCCGGCCGCTTCCAGGTCGGCGACGGTGAGGTCGAGCCGGCGCAGCGCCTCCATCAGGTCGAGGTGCGCCTTGCCGCACGTGACGATGCCGACGTTCGCGTGCGCGCTCGGCGCGATCCATTTGTCGATGCTGTTGGTGCGCGCGAAGTGGCGCACCGCGTCGAGCTTCGCGGCGAGGCGCGCTTCGATCGTGAGGCTCGGCAGGTCGGGCCAGCGGTTGTGCAGGCCGCCCGCCGGCGGTGTGAAGCCCGCCGGCGCCGGCCATTGCGTCTGCAGCGCGTCGAGATCGACGGTCGAGCCCGACTCGACGGTTTCCGAGATCGCCTTGAAGCCGACCCATGCGCCCGAGTAGCGCGACAGCGCCCAGCCGTACAGGCCGAACTCCAGCATGTCGGCGATGTTCGACGGGTTCACGACCGGCATGTGCCACGCGATCATCGCGAAGTCGCTCTGGTGCGGCATCGACGACGACACGCAGCCATGGTCGTCGCCGGCCACCACCAGCACGCCGCCGTGCGGCGACGAACCGTATGCGTTGCCGTGCTTCAGCGCGTCGCCGGCGCGGTCGACGCCGGGGCCCTTGCCGTACCACATCGCGTACACGCCATCGACGGTGCGCTCCGGGTCCGCCTCGACGCGCTGCGTGCCGAGCACGGCGGTGCCGCCGAGTTCCTCGTTGATCGCGGGCAGGAAGCGCACGCCGCTGCCGTCGAGCAGTTTCTTCGCCTTCCACAGCTGCTGGTCGACCATCCCGAGCGGCGAGCCGCGGTAGCCGCTGACGAAGCCGGCCGTGTTCAGGCCCTGCGCGGTATCGGCTGCGCGCTGCATCAGCAGCAGGCGGACCAGCGCCTGCGTGCCGGTCAGGAAGATCCGGCCGCGCGTGGCGGTCAGGTTGTCGGTCAGGCGGTAGTCGGATAGAGCGGGCGTGCCGTCGACGGGCAGGCGGGCGGTCATGGGGATGTCTCCTGATTGTGTGTTCTGGGCCGCGCACGGGGCGTCGGGCGACGCCGGCCGGGGCTGCGGCTGGATGGCTCTATTTTTTCGCGGGGAGACGAGAAAGTTTTTTCTCATCTTGCTCGGATGACGCCGGAGCGAGAAAAACTGCGCAGGTTTCGGTCGGAAATCGAGAGATTTTTCGCGCGGGGTGGCGGGCGGCTGTTCGGGGCGTGTCGGGGTGGGCAGGCGGGTTGCCTCGAAAAGGCCGGAATGCGCGGGAGGCGGGCCGCGGGCGCGGCGGCGGGCGCTCGCAGACCGTGCGGCAAGGGCTCGGGGGGCGGAACGGGCGAGCCCTCACCCATCGAATGCACAGCGTTCGGATTGATCGCGGGTGCGGGATGTCCACAATGCCGGGGCTGCGTTTCGGGCTGGCCCGCGCGCTCACCATTCGGTTGCACAGGGTTTCGAGTCGCGCCGGAGGCCGGATGTCCACACCTCGATCGGTCCGCGGTTCGAGCGGATGCCGACGCTCACCGTCGAAATTCACAGCGCGGCGAGTCGATGTTGGCGGGAGATATCCACACCGTCGGATTCCTGCCCCGACGACGCGGCGTTCGTCCTCACCTGTGGGATGCACAGGTTTGCGAGTCGATTCGGCAGCGCGATATCCACACCGCCGTCCGCCCTCGCGACGTTTCGGAGCGTCCGGGCGACGCGGGACAGCGCGCTTCAGTGTGGATGGGCCCGCCTCCGCAAGCGCCCGCACGGCCTTGGCGTTCGTCGGCGCATGCAGTCGCGTCGCCGGACGAGGTGCCGGCACGGGTTTGGATATCGCCCACACCAGGCGCTGAAAATCCAGTGAATTTCGATGATGAGCATCGGCACGCAATCGCACAAGGATGCCGATCCGGGTGTGGACAGCCCAACCCGCGACGACTCGAAACGCTGTGCATCTCGACGGTGAGCGCCGGCACCCGATCAAACGAGAGCGCCGATCCGGATGCGAACAGCCCGCCACACGACAACGCCAAACGCCGTGATTTGCAACGGTGAGTGACTGCACGGCGATTGAACGAGGGTGCCGATTCAGGTGTGGATAGTTCGATCCGCGACCACTCGAGACGCTGTGACTTGCAACGGTGAGCGACGGCACGGCGGTCGAACGAGGGTGCCGATTCGGGTGTGGACAGCTCGATCCGCAACCACTCGGAACACTGTGAAATTCGATGGTGAGCGAAGGCATGGCAGTCGAACTAGGACACCGATTCGGTTCGGATAGCTCGATCCACGACCACTCTGAACACTGTGAAATTCGACGGTGAGCGACGGAATTGCAGTCGAACGCGGGTGCCGATTCGGGTGTGGATAGCTCGATCCGCGACCACTCGGAACGCTGTGAAATTCTACGGTGAACGAAGGCACGGTATCGCACGAAAGCGCCGATTCAGGCGTGACCGGCAGCACCTGCAACCACGCCGAGGCCCACGCATCCGCAGTCGCACCGACGCGGCAGAGCAGCACGCGCGCGCCCTCTCCACCGAAAGACACAGCACGTCGACTGCTTTCGGCGATCGGATATCCACATCGCGGCAAGCACGCGAATGGCACGCGCGATCGCGTGTGCGGTTAGAATGCGCGACCCCGAAGTCGCGTCGAAGATCGGGAACGGGCACGCAAGGCGACACCTGGCCTGTCCGGGTACCGACGCTCACCATTGAAATACACAGCGCTTCGAGTGAATTCCACGGCAGGATATCCACACCGCGATGAGCGCGCGGCTCTATCGCCGCTCCGCACTCGCCGTTAGAATGCGCGGCGCTCCGGATTTCGCGCGACGCCCGGAAGTCCGCACCAGGCAAGTCTCACGCGCGATCGGTCGGCGGCGCTCACCGGTCAAAGGCACAGCATTTTTCTTCGTCGCGATTCCCGGTTGTCCACACCCTGCATCGCGCATCCGGCCGCATCCGGTCGCACTCACCGGTGAAATGCACAGTCTGCCGAGTGGTTTCGAGGCCGGGATATCCACAACCGACGCGGCGAAAAAATTCATCGCGGGCGCTGCGGCAACGTCGGTTCACGCACCTGCCCGCGATCGGCGCCGGATGCCGGAAAGCCCCGCAAATTCGGCCTCCGGACGCACGCTCACCGTTCGAATCCACAGCATTTCGAGTGGGCGGAAACCCGGTTGTCCACATCCGCGCCGAAGCGGACGGCGCCCGCAAGCGCGGTCATTCGGCAATCGAACGGATGATCCGCGCCGGGTTTCCGCCAACCAGCGTATTCGGCGGAACGTCGCGCGTCACGACGGCACCCGCGCCGACAACCGAGTTCTCGCCGACCGTCACGCCGCCGATGATCGTCGCACCCGCGCCGATCCACACGTTGCTCCCGATCACGATCGGCCGGGCGACGACGGCGTCGCGCCGGCGGGACGGCTCGACCGGATGGCCCGACGTGATGAGACTGACGTTCGGCCCGATCATCACGTCGTCGCCGATGTCGAGGCCGCCGAGGTCATAGAACGTGCAGTTCTGGTTGATGAACACGTTGCGGCCGATCCGCGTATCGGCGCCGCCCGTCGCATAAAACGGCGGGATCAGCAGAAAACCGTCGTCCACCGCCCTTCCGATCAGTTCTCCGAACAATGTCCGGACGTCGTGCGCATCGTCGAACGTCAGACGGTTGAGCCGCGCGGTGATCGCCATCGTCCGCCCGAGCTCGGCGCGCATCGCGGCCGATTCCGGCGTGCGCCGGGGAATGATCGTGGTGCGATCGTCGTTCGCCATTCGTTGCCGTTCTCCGTGCGCGATCGAACCGGCAACGCCGCGCATCACGCAGCGCCTGGCTCGTCGAATACGATCGCATCGCCTTGAATTCAGTCAGTCGGTCGACCCGCGCAGGGTCACCCGGTTTCCTCGTTTCGCGCCCCGCCGACGGCCATCGACCGGACTCGTGCGGGCAGCCGCCGACGCTGCTGCAAAGCCAGCGGAACAGCAGGGTCGTGACCGCTGCAGCCGAGCACGCATACGTCAATCTCAAACTAGTTGTTTCATGACTAGTTAATTCATGAACTTCCGCCATACCAGGCTTTGCGGGAAATTCCCTACCCGCCCGCATCCGCCCGGACACGCACGACACGCGCCCACGCCAGGCTCCGCCATTCTCGCCGTCCGCCCCTGTCCGAACCTCTCCCGCTCGGGTACGCTTGAGCATCCACCGACCCGACACGCACACCCATACGCGGAGGCGCGATGAAGCTCTACTACTGGCCGAAGACCCGGGCATTCCGGGCACTGTGGATGCTGGAGGAAATCGGCGCCGTCTACGAGCTCGTGCCGATCGACTTGCGATCGCACGAACAGGGCAGCGACGCGTTCGTCCAGGTCAATCCGATGGCCAAGCTACCCGCGCTCGACGACGGCAGCGAACCGTTCGCCGAATCCGGCGCCGTGCTGCTCTATCTCGCCGATCGCTGCCCGGGCGCCGGGCTCGGCATTGCACCGGACGATCCGCTGCGCGGCCGCTTCCTGCAGTGGATGTTCTTCACGCCCACCTGCCTCGAGCCGGCGATGGCCGAGAAATTCACCGGCGCGTCGGGCAATCCGGTCGCCTTCGGCTGGGGCAACATCACGCGCGTGCAGCGTGCGCTCGCGCAAACGCTCGCCCACAGCCGCTGGCTCGTCGGCGATCATTTCACCGCGGCCGACCTGCTGCTCGCCAGCACGCTGAAGATCGCGTTCGACGCGCACCTGCTGCCGCACGAAGGCGTGCTCGGCGACTACGTCGCGCGCGCCGAGGATCGCGACGGCCATCGCCGCGCGGTCGCGGTCGAACAGCGCGAAGCGGCGCGCCTGCTGCATGCGTGACGCGTGAACGGCACGGCCTTCCGTCGCGGCGACCGCGCCCGAAGGCCGGCGCCCGTTCGCACCGTTCACGGCCGTCATGCAGCCGGCCCGGGCGTCTGCGCGGCCGTGCCGGCCTCGACCACCACGCCCGGCGAGCCGCGCTCGTCCGTATCGGTGTCGACCGGCACGACTTCGTGAAAATGCGTGTAGTCGATGTGCGTGATGCCGCCTTCGTCGTGCATCAGGTCGACATAGCGATGACGCCAGCGGATCTCCGCATGCGTCCATGAGTAGCGCGCCTGCATGACTTGCGCGGTCGTCTCGTCGGAGCCCTCGATCGTGATCAGCAGCGACGCGTCGCGCGCGGCGAGCGACTCGGCCGTCTCGCCGAACAGCGGGCTCGTTTCGTCGATCACGTGCATCAGGTTCCAGCCGAGCAGGAAGATCGGATGCTCGTTGCGCACGAGCGGCAAGTCGTGGATCTTGCGCAGCATATAACCCTCGTGCGTGCCTTCGACGCGCATCAGCCGCAGTTTCGCCTGCGCTTCGGCGATCACGTTCTGGCGCGCATTCGCGGCGCGCACCATCAGCGTCATCCGCCCGTTCAGCGGCCGCACGATCGCGTAACGTGCGAACAGGATCTTCGCCTGCGGCCGCGAGAAGCGCGCGAACACGAGGCCGGTCGCGAGCGCGATGCCCGACATCCCGATGAAGATCTCGAAGGTCGAGACGACGTGCGCGTAGACGGTCTGCGGATGCATGTCGCCATAACCGACCGTCGCGAGTGTCTCGACGCTGAAGAAGAACGCGCCGGCGAACCCGGCCGGCGACTGGTTCGCGATCGGCGCGTGGCCGAGCAGGTAGAGCGTCGCGAAGCCGCCGTTGAGCAGCAGAAACAGCACCGCGAGCGACAGGAAGAATACGGGCCAGCTCACCGTCAGCGCGCGGTGATAGAGGTCGCGCCAGCCGAGCGGCGGCATCCCGTACGCGATCACGGGGCGGGTGCCCGACCAGATCTTGCGGCCGCGGCCGCGGGAGGCTGGGGAGGACGAATCGACGTTCATCTCGCGAGGGCCTGGAGCAAGGAGGCGATGAGCGTAGCACGCGCGGGCGGCGGCCGGGAATGCGCAGCGATGCGGAGCGGGCCTTGCGCGTGCGGCGCGAAAAAAAGCCGGCCGCATGGGCGGCCGGCTTCGCGGTCGTTCGGCGTGCTCGCGGCGCGGCCTGGGGCTTGCGGCCTGCCGCCTGCCGCCGAACTTACTTGCGGTCGACGATCACGCGGTCGAACGTGCCGCCGTCGGCGAAGTGGGTCTTCTGCGCATTCGCCCAGCTGCCGAAAACCTGCTCGACGCTGAACGTCTTCAGCGGCTTGAACTCGGCCGCATGCTTCTTCAGCACGGTCGCGTCGCGCGGGCGCAGATGGTGCTGCGCGATGATCTCCTGCGCCTGCGGCGTGTACAGGTAGTCGAGATACGCCTGCGCGACCTTGCGCGTGCCCTTCTTGTCGACGACCTTGTCGACGACGGCGACGGGCGGCTCCGCGAGGATGCTCGCCGACGGATACACGGCGTCGAATTCCGCTCCCGACGCGCCGGTGTCCATCAGCGCGACTTCGTTCTCGAACGTGACGAGCACGTCGCCGATGCCGCGCTGCGTGAAGGTCGTCGTCGCGCCGCGGCCGCCCGAGTCCAGCACCGGCACGTTGCGGAAGATCGCCTTCTCGAAGTCGAGCGCCTGCTGGTCGGTCGCGCCTTTCTGCTTCTGGTAGCCCCACGCGGCGAGGTACGCGTAGCGGCCGTTGCCCGACGTCTTCGGGTTCGCGATGATCACCTGCACGCCCGGCTTCGCGAGATCGCTCCAGTCCTTGATCGCCTTCGGATTGCCCTTGCGCACGAGGAACACCATCGTCGTCGAGTACGGCGAGCTGCCGTCGGGGAAGCGCGCGCGCCAATCCTTCGGCAGCAGCTGGCCGCGCTCGGCGAGCAGGTCGATGTCGTTCGGCTGGTTCATCGTCACGACGTCGGCCTGCAGCCCCTGCAACACCGACAGCGCCTGCGCGCTCGACGCGCCGTGCGACTGCTTGATCGTCACCGTTTCACCCGTCTGCTGCTTGTAGGCGGCGGCGAAGCTCGTGTTGATGTCCTTGTACAGCTCGCGCGTCACGTCGTACGACACGTTCAGGATCGACGTGTCCGCATGCGCGGCCGTGGCCGCCACGACCAGCGCCGCCGCGGCGCCCGTGTGCAGCCAGCGGCCGATCCCCTTGATGCTTGCCATCGTGATATGCCCCGTTTCCAGTGGTGGTGGATATGCGTGACGGCACGCGTACGCGCTGTCATCGAAACGTAAGCGGGCATTTTAACGGCCGGGCGCGACGCACTTTCCAATCTGTCGTGGAAAGCAAATCTCGAATTCTGCTAAGTAGGGGCGCGTCGCTCGCGTACGCGCCGGATCCGGTGTTAAGATCGCCGTTCAGCCCCTTTCACGGTTCATCCATGTCCGTTGCCCCGCGTTCGCCGTCGATCCTTGCCGCCATCGCGGCAGGCGCGCGCGCGGCCGGGCTGAAACTGAAAAAACGACACCTCGACTGACGGGGGCGTCGCGTCCCGTCAGGCGAATGCCGGACGGGATGCCCGCAGGTCGTTTCTTTCTCCTTGCTCGCACGCCTCGCTCCGGCACCCCGCCGGCGGAACGGTTCCTTCCCACTCCGTTTCCACCATGAGGCTTTGCATGTACACACGTTTCGAAGGTATCTGGCTGCCGCTCGTCACGCCGTTCCACGACGGCGAGGTCGACCACGGCGCGCTCGCGCGGCTCGCGCGTCACTATGCGGCGGTGGGCGTCGCCGGGTTCGTCGCGGGCGCGACGACCGGTGAAGGCGTGCTGCTCGACGCGCGCGAACAGGACGCCGTGTTCGCGACGCTGCGCGATGCGGTGCCCGACCTGCCGATCGTCGTCGGCCTCACCGCGAGCGCGACGCACTTCGCAGCCGCCCGCGCACGCGAACTCGCCGCGCTGCGGCCCGACGGGCTGCTCGTCACGCCGCCCGTCTACGTTCGGCCGACGCAAGACGGGATCCGCCGCCACATTGAGGCGATCGTCGAGGCGGCCGACCTGCCGGTCCTCGTCTACAACATCCCGTATCGCACCGGCGTGAACGTCGAACTGGAGACGCTGCAGGCGCTCGCGCGCGATCCGCGCGTCGCGGGCATCAAGGAATGCGGCGGGACGCTCGAACGGATGAGCCGTCTCGTGCACGAGACGCCGCTCGCAATTCTCTCCGGCGACGACAACCAGAACTTCGCCGCGCTGTGTGCCGGCGCGCATGGCGCGATCGCCAGCAGCGCGCACGTGCTGCCCGAATGGCACGTGCGCATCCACGCGCTCCTGCGCGACGGCCGGCTCGCCGACGCGCGACGGCTGTCGGTCGCGCTGCAGCCGCTCGTCGCGGCGCTGTTCGCCGAGCCGAATCCGGCGCCGGTGAAGGCGGTGCTGGCTGCGCAGGGGTGGTGCGAGGACGGGCTGCGGTTGCCGTTCGTGCCGGCGAGCGCGGGGTTGCGGGAGAGGCTCGGCAAGCTGTGCGCGGCGCTGGAGGCGTCGGCGCAGACGGTCGCGGCAGCGTAGGATTTCGCTTCGAAAACTGTTTCAGACCGTCAGAATCCGCGACGCGCCATACTGCGCAAGATGGCCGTCGGCGGTGATGAGCAGCATCGGTTCGGACCAGGCCTGCGCGACCAGCAAGCGGTCGAACGGATCGCGATGGTAGTGGGGCAGATAGCGCACGGCCGCGCCGTGCGCGGCCCGAACCGGCAGCTCCCGATATCGGCTCATCGCAATCGCTTCGACCATCCGGTCCACATCCACGTCCAGCTTTCCCGTCCCGGCCTTGATCGCGACTTCCCAGATGCTCGCGCTGCTGATGAACACCTCGTCGGCTTCGGCAATCAGATTGCGCGCGCGAGCGCTCAATTTCGGATCATTGGCCCACATCCAGAGAAAGATGTGCGTATCGAATAGCAGCCGCATCACTTTCCTTCGAACGCATCCAGCAAATCATCGGGAAGCGGTGCGTCGAAGTCGTCCGCGATCCATATCTGCCCCTCGAGGAGCCCGTAATGATGAATCGGCTTGAGCGGCACGAGCCGGACCGACTGCTTGCCGTCCTGCATGATCACGACGCGTTCGCCGGCGATCGCGGCATCGAGAAGCCGCTGAAGATCGAGCGCGGCTTCCGGGACAGTGGCAACTTGCATGATGGCCTCCGTTGAGTGATCCACCATTGTCACGACATTCGCCCCGTCCCTCCAATAGGCCGAACGCCCAGCCGGGCGCAGGCGCGTCGATCGCCATCACGCCGCCAGCGCCCCCGCGTCCCCTCGCGTCGCGTCCCGCACCGCCTGCGTGACGATCCGCGCGAGCCGCTCGACGGTCGGCGTCGCCGACGACGTCCGCCGCAGCAGCATCAGCGGCAGGCCCGGCAGTGCCGGCAGCCCGGACGACGCCGCGTCGAGCACACGCACCGACGCGGGCAGCCCGTAGTGCGAGCGCACGGTCAGCCCGAGGCCGGCCGCCGCCGCCGCCCACAGCCCGGCCAGGCTCGGCGTCGTGAACGCGACGCGCCACGGCACGCCCGCACGGTCGAGCGCATCGGTCGCCGCGCCGAAGAAGCGGCACGGCCGGTCGAACACGACGAGCGGCAACGGCTCGCCCGATGCGTGCATCGCACGCAGACGCGCGGCGCCGTCGTCGACCGCATCCGCCGGTCCGTCGGCGTCCGGCACGCCGAAACCGCTCGCGCCACCCGCGATCCACTGCATCGGCACCTGCGCGATCGCGTCGCTGTCGATGCCCGCGCGCGACACCAGCGCCGCCGACGCCGGGTCGCCCCACACGAGCGCGAGATCGAGCTGGTTCGCGTCGAGCCGCTCGAGCAACTCGGCATTGCGTGCGACGCGCGCCTCGATCCTCACCTTCGGGTGCGCACGCGCGAAACGCCCGAGCACGTCGGGCAGGATCGCTTCGCCGAAGTCCTCCTGAAGGCCGACCCGCACCCAGCCGTCGAGATTCACGCCGCGCACGGCCGCGGCCGCTTCGTCGTTCAGTTCGATCATCCGCCGCGCATAGCGCAGCATCGCGTCGCCGGCGTCGGTCAGCGCGAGCCCGCGGCCGGCCTTCACGAACAGCGGCGTGCCGGCCTGTTCCTCGAGCTTGCGGATCTGCGCGCTCACCGCCGACGACGAACGCGCGACGCGATCGGCGGCCTTCGCGAAGCTGCCGAGATCCACACCCGCGACCAGGCTGCGCAGCGCCGCGACGTCGAAGTTCGGCCGGGCCAGCGTGGCGTCGGGTGCCACGAGCGACACCTCGCCGTGGGCAGGGTCTTGTCCGGACATCTCAATCATCCCGTTTTATCGAACGATTCATCAAAAACTTTCCGATTTTCAGGATGAATGTAGGCCGCCACACTGGCGATGTCAATTTCCACACGGGCCCTGTCGCCATGGATACCTCCTGCCTAGCATCCCCGTCCTCGTCCTTGCCAGCGCGCGACGCGCGCGGCCCGGCCCATCGCTGGCGCGTGCTCGCGGCCGGCGTCGCCGCGAACATGAGCTTTTCCGCCGCCGCGGCGGGCATTCCGACCACCGCCGTGTGGATGCGCTCGGCCTATCACCTCGACAACGGCGCGCTGGGCCTCGTGCTCGGCGCGCTCGGCTTCGGCGTCGCACTGTCCGAACTGCCGTGGGGGATCGCCGCCGACCGCTTCGGCGATCGTCGCGTACTGCTCACCGGCCTCGTCGCGACCGCCGCGATGCTGGCGCTGATGGTGGCCACGATCGTCCCGGCCACGCACGCGGTGCCGCCGCTCATGCGCGTCGTCGCTGCGATGTGCTGCGTCGGCCTGCTCGGCGGCAGCGTGAACGGCTCGAGCGGACGCGCGGTGATGCGCTGGTTCGGCGAGCGCGAACGCGGGCTCGCGATGAGCATCCGCCAGACGGCCGTGCCGCTCGGCGGCGGCGTCGGCGCGGCGCTGCTGCCGTCGCTCGCGTCGCGTGCGGGCTTCGCCGCGGTGTACGGCGCGCTGATGCTGCTGTGTGCCGGATCGGCCGCGCTCACGTGGCGCTGGCTGCACGAACCGCCCGACGCGGCGGCCACCGCGCCCGCCGACGCGAACCGCGCCGTCGGGCACCAATCGCCGGCCGCGCCCGCGCGCAGTCCGCTCGCGAGCGGCCGCGTCTGGCGCATCGTGCTCGGCATCGGCGCGCTGTGTGCACCGCAGTTCGCGGTACTCACGTTCGCGACCGTGTTCCTGCACGATTTCGGCCGGCTCGGCCTCGCCGGCATCAGCGCGGCGATGGTCGCGCTGCAGTTGGGCGCGATGGTGATGCGCGTGTGGAGCGGCCGCCATACCGACCGGCACGGCAACCGGCGTGCGTACCTGCGCGGGTCGGTCTGCGTCGCGTCCGGATCGTTCGCGCTGCTCGCGGCCGCGACCGCCGGCAGCCCGCACGTGCCGCTCGCCGCGATCGTCGCGATCCTCGTGTTCGCCGGCATCTGCGTGTCGGCCTGGCACGGTGTCGCGTACACCGAACTCGCGACGCTCGCGGGCGCGAACCACGCAGGCACCGCCCTCGGGATGGCGAACACGGTCGTCTATCTCGGGCTGTTCGCGACGCCGCTCGCGATTCCGCCGCTGCTCGCCGTCAGCTCGTGGAGCGTGGTGTGGCTCGCGACCGCGCTGATCGCGGCGGCAACGTACCCGTTGTTTGCCCGCTAGCCAGCAAGCGGGCGCCAGCGGCGACGCCCGTCCTGCCGACCGCATGGCGCGGCATTCAGAACTTGTACACGGCCGACAGCATCGCCGAGCGGCCGTCGCCGAACTCGACGGCCGACGATTGCGATGCGTTTCCCGCCACCTGCCGCACACGTTCGACATAGGCGCGATCGAACAGGTTGTCGACGTTCAGCTGGAAGCGCAGCCTGCGGCTCACGTCGTACGACGCCATCAGGTTGTGCACCCAGTACGCGCCGAGCTTGCCGTCGCCTTGCGACGTCACGTTGCGCCGGCCGACGAAGTGCGAACCGTAGCCGACCGTCCAGCCGGCCGGCAACCGATAGGTCGTCCACAGGTTGAACGCGTGCCGCGGCGTGTTGCCGAGCGCCTGTCCGTCGCGGCGCGGCGTGGCCGGTGAACTGAGCGTGACGCTCGCGAGATACGTGTAGTTGGCGAACACGTCCCACTGCGGCGTCACCTTGCCGGCGGCCCCGAGCTCGATGCCGCGAACGCGCTGCCGGCCCACGAGCGCGTAGCTGCCGTCGGCCATGCGTTCGCGTGCGTTGTTCTTTTCGGTCTGGAACAGCGCGCCGTTCAGCGCGACGCCCGCGAGCCCCTCCCATTTCGCGCCGAGCTCCAAACTCTCGTTCGTCTCGGGCGCGAGCGCTGCGGTCGCCGCGCTCACGCCGGAGCCGGAGGTCGCGAGAAATTCGGCGGACGGGTTGAACGACGTGCCGTACGCGAAATACGCGCGACCGTTGTCGGTCGGCTTGAACACGAGCCCCGCGCGCGTGCTCAGGTGACGGTCGGAACTGTCCGCGCGCTCGGCGGGCTTGCCGGCCGCGGCCCCTTCCGCCCAGTCGTCGATCCAGTCGTGCCGCAGCCCGACGTCGATGTCCCAGTAGCGGCCGACCGAGATCGTGTCGAACGCGTACAGCGCCTTCACGACCAGCGCGGTGTCCTGGCGGGCACTGTCCTCGCGCTGCGCCGGGCCGCGCCACACGCCGGGCGGCGCCGCGAGCGCAAAGCCGTCGGCCGGGTAGAACCGGTTGAGCCCGTACGAATAGGTCGTGCGGCCGTACGTTTCGCGCGAGATCTCGAAGCCCGTGACGAGCGTATGCCCGACGCCGAACGTCGTGAACGTGCTCGTCACGTTCGTCTGGTTCGCCCACATCGCGGTCGACGCGTCGCGGCCGTAGCCTTGCGGCCCGGCCGGCTTGTAACGCCCGGGCGGCAGCCCTTCCAGGCTCACGCGCGCTCCCGAAATCACCGTATCGCGATTCAGGTGCGCGTAGCGGCTCAGGTTCTGCACCTTCAGGCCGGACGACACGTCGTGCTCGGCCTTCACGGTGACGGCATCCGCAGCGATCCGTTCGCGATCCAGATTGCGCCAGCCGAAATAGCGGTCGCGCGACATGCCCGCCAGCACCTGGCCGTTGTGCGCAGGCAGCCCGTAGTCGGGCAGGTTGTTGTCGTACTGGTGAAAATAGCCGAGCGTGACGCGCGTCGGCGTGCCGAGGCCAAACGCGAGCGACGGCGCGACGCCCCAGCGGCGCTTGCGGATGTCGTTGCGGCCCGGCACGTCGTTCACATGCGCCATCGCGTTCAGGCGGAACGCGGCCCGGCCTTCGGTGCCGGGCACCGGCCGGTTCGCATCGAGCGTCACGCGGCGGTAGCCGGACGTACCGAGCATCGTGCCGGCCTCCGTGAGCGCGCCGGCTTTCGGCGTCTTGCTGATCAGGTTCACCGAGCCGCCCGTCGTGCCCGCGCCGCCGAATACCGAGTTCGGCCCCTTGATCACCTCGACCGCCTCGATGTTGAACAGGTCGCTGCGATTGTTCTGCGCACTGTCGCGCAACCCGTCGAGCTGCAGGTTCGCGTTCGCGCCGAAGCCGCGGATATTGAACATGTCGCCCGACCCGCCGCCGCCTTCTCCCGCGTTGAACGTGATGCCCGCGACGTTCGACAGCGCGTCGCGCAGGCTCAGCGCCTGCTGTTCGTCGAGCACCGCGCGTGGCACGACGGTGATCGTCTGCGGCACGTCGAGCAGCGGCGTCGCGTATTTGGCGGAACCCGACCGGTCGACGCGCGTACCGGCGTCGCGATTGCCGTGGACGAAGATCGGGCTCAGGTGCGGCGCGTGGCGCGGCTCGTCCTCTTCCGCGCACGCAGGCGCGGCGGCACAGGTCACCATCGCGAACGCAACGGACGCGGTCGCGCGACGCGGCGGCGTCGCGCTCGACAGAATGCAACGACTCATGTTCACTCCACCCCATTAACGAGAATGGTTCTCATTCAATAGGAATGGAGTCGACGTGGCAATTGGACACGTACGAACTTCGGGATCCGAATTAATCGTCGAACGACGCGGGCATGGCGCAGGCCAGCATGACACAGTGTGGCGTCTCGATCATTCGCACGAAGCGTGCGACAGCTGGCTGCGTGCGGTCTTCGCGTTCAGGAGGCCGCCGACGCTGTACACGCCACCGATGCGCGGCACCATGAAATGGCAGCCGTTCGTCACACGCGGGCGGCGCAGCACGCCCCACGGCGCCCGCGCATTCGTCAGGCCGCCTCGCGCGCCAGCGCGCGCCGCGCGGCCGGCCGCTCGGCCTCGCGCTGCGCGTGGGCTGTCCACGCCGCATGCTGCGTCATGTCGAGTCCGATCGCGACACCCCAGCGATACAGCACCAACAGGAACGGATCGACGATCGAATGCGCACCCGGTTCAGCCCACGTTCGGCCATCGGCGAGCGTGGCCTCGATCGAAGCGTTCGCGGCTTCGATCGTGCCGCGCCCGTGTGCGCTGACCGCGCCGTGCAGCGCCGGATCGCCGATGAAGCGGCCCGGCCGCCACAACGCGCCGTAGCCGACGCCGTGCACCCAGCCGACCAGCCAGGCGAGCCATTCATGACACCGCGCCTCGCGCAGCGGTTCGCCGAGCGGCAGCAATTGCGCGTCCGGATAGCGGTGCGCGAGATACGTGAGGATCGCAGGCGTTTCGGTCAGCACGCTCGGCTCGCCCGGAATCGCGAGCACGGGCACGCGCGCCTTCGCGTTGATCGCCAGATAGGGCGCCTCGAGGTTCTGCTGCTTCTGCACCGAGACGATCTCGACGTCGAACGGCGCGCCGGTTTCCTCCAGCGCGATATGAGCGGCGAGCGAGCAGGCGCCCGGCGAAAGATAGAGACGATATGCGTTCATGGTGTGTGGCCCGACGGCGCTGTGGAAGACGGAACCGAGTGTAGGAACGCATCCCGATGCTCGGCAAACGAAGAATTGTCGTGCTTGAGCATTAGTGTTACTAATACCCGCATGCGACGCATCCACCTCCCCCCGCTCCAGACGCTGCGTGCGTTCGAAGCCGCCGTGCGGCTGCAGAGCTTCACGCGCGCGGCCGATGCGCTTGCGCTCACGCAAGGCGCCGTCAGCCAGCACATCCGCGCGCTCGAGGCGCAGCTCGGCTACCCGCTCTTCACGCGCGAACGCAACGGCGCAACGCCAACGCATGCCGCGCATGCGCTCGCGCTACAGGTGCGCCAGGGCCTGAGCGTGCTCGAACGCGCGTTCGAGCCGGCGCTCGCCGTACGCAGCCGCCCGCGTACCTGCGACGTGACGCTGAACGTCAGCGTGCTGCCAAGTGTCGCCGAGCGCTGGCTCGCACCACGCCTGCCGCGCTTCACGGCCGCGCATCCGCACATCGCGATCGCGCTGCACCCGGACGTGGCGCTCGCGCCGCTGCGCAAGCGCGACCGCATCGACGTCGCGCTGCGCTACGGGCCCGGCAGCTGGCCGGGCGTCGTCGCCGAAAAGCTGATGAACGAGACGATCTTCCCGGTCGCGAGCCCCGCGTACCGCAATCGCGACGGCATCGCGCCGCGCGTGCCGGCCGATCTCGTGCGCGCGACGTTGCTGCGCCATCCCGCGCAGCCATGGGAACCGTGGCTCCAGGCTGCGCGGCTCGACCTCACCGAATCCGCTCGCGCGCCGCGTTTCACCGATGCGAATGCGCTGATCGACGCGACGCTGAAAGGGCGCGGCGTCGCACTCGCGCGCCGCTCGCTGATCGAGCCCGAGCTCGCGGACGGCACGCTCGTGCGCGTATCGACGGTGCGCGTGACCGACGTGTATGCGCACTACGTCGTATGGCGCCCCGGCCATCCGCAGGAAGCGGCGATCCGCACGTGGCTCGACTGGCTGCGCAGCGAAGCGCGGCGCAGAACGCCGCGCCGCTGACGCTGCGGCTGACGCTCACGCGCGCGTCGGCATCGCCACCTTGTCGAGCGTGATCGGCAGATCGCGCACGCGCACGCCCGTTGCGTGATAGATCGCATTCGCGATCGCCGCCGGCACGCCCGTGATCCCTATTTCGCCGATGCCGCGGATGCCGAGCGGGTTGAAATGCGTGTCGTGCTCGTCGACGAAGCTCACGTCGAGATCGCCGATATCCGCATTCACGGGTACGTGATATTCGGCGAGGTTCGCATTCGTGAAGCGGCCATGCCGCACGTCGAGGAACGAGCCTTCCTCGAGCGCGGTGCCGAGCCCCCACACCATCCCGCCGATCAGCTGGCTGCGTGCGGTCTTCGCATTCAGCAGGCTGCCGACGCTGTACACGCCGACGATGCGCGGCACCCGGATCGTGCCGAGTTCGGCATCGACGTGTACTTCGGCGAACACCGCGCCGAACGAATGAGATGCATAGCGCGACTTCTCGTCACCCGGCTTCGCGGTCGCCTGCGCTTCGAGCGGCCGTCCGCCCGCCCGCGCGATCACCGCGGCGGCCGGATCGCGCCGCGACGTTTCGCCGCGATGCACGAGCCAGCCGTCGTCGACCGTCACGTCGTCCGCCGCGACGCCGTGCAGCGGCGAGCCCCGATCGGCGACCGCCAGCGCGATCAGCATCGCGCGCGCCCGCAGCGCGGCGTCGCGCACGGCCGGCGCGACGCTCGCCGCCGATTGCGAGCCGCCCGACACCGGCGCGCGCGGCAGGCTCGAATCGCCGAGCACGAAGCGCACGTTCTGCAGCGCGAAGCCGAGCGCATCGGCGGCGACCTGCGTCATGACCGTGTAGGTGCCGGTGCCGATGTCCTGCGTGCCCGACGCGACTTCGGCCGTGCCGTCCGGCAGGATGCGCGCACGCGCAGACGCCTCGCTGCGATTCGCCGGGTACGTCGCGGCGGCCATCCCGAGACCGACCAGCGTGTCGCCGTCGCGCATCGTGCGCGGCCCGCCGGTGCGCCGCGACCAGCCGAAGCGTTGCGCGCCGGCCTGGTAGCACTCGCGCAGCTTGTTGCTCGACCACGGCTTCCCGTCCTCCGGATCGACTTCCGCGTAATTCGCGAGCCGCAGCGCGACCGGATCCATGCCGAGCCGCCACGCGAGCTCGTCCATCGCCGATTCCAGCGCGAACGAACCGGACGCCTCGCCGGGCGCGCGCATGAACGTCGGCGTGCCGACGTTCAGCGACACGATCCGGTGCGTGGTCGCCTGGTTCGGCACCGCATACATGATCCGCGACGGCATCCCGCACATCTCCGTCCAGTCCTCGAACGTCGACGTGGTGACGATCGAGTCGTGGCGCAGCGCGGTCAGCGTGCCGTCGGCGCGCGCGGCCAGCACGACGCGCTGCTCGGTGAACGGGCGGCCGCCGACCGGGCCGAACATCTGCGGCCGCGTCAGCGCAAGGCGCACCGGGCGGCCCACCTGTCGCGCGGCCATCGCGCACAACGACACGTGCGACCACGACGATCCCTTGCAGCCGAAGCCGCCGCCGAGGAACGGCGAGATCACGCGCACCTGCTCCGGCGCGATGCCGAACACCGCGGCCACCGCCGTGCTGGCGCCCGACACGCCCTGCGTCGCGTCGTGCAGCGTAAGCGTCGGGCCGTCCCAGTGCGCCATCGTCGCGTGCGGCTCGAGCGGGTTGTGATGCTGCATCGGCGTCGTGTAGGTGGCGTCGATGCGCACCGCGCCCTCGCGCAGGCCTGCATCGACGTCGCCGCGCTGCGTGTCCATCGCGCGCCCCTGCTGCTTCGGCGGCACGCGCGCGCCGCGCTTCGCGCGCGCGAAATCGAGCGTGGCATCGCTCGCGCGATAGCGCACCTGCACCGCATTCGCGGCGTCGGTCGCCTGCTCGAGCGTTTCGGCGACGACGACCGCGACAGGTTCGTTGCTGTAGCGCACCGTGTCGTCCTGCAACAGCGTGAGCCGGCGCCCGGCCGGCGGCGACAGCGGCGTGCGGCCGCCGTTGGGCAACCGCATCGCGTTCTCGTGCGTCATCACGAACAGCACGCCGGGCATCGCGCGTGCGCGTGCCGCGTCAATCGATTCGATGCGCCCCGATGCGATCGTGCTCGTCACGAGCACCGCGTGCGCGAGGCACGTATCGGCGAATTCGGCCGCATAGCGCGCGCCGCCCGTCACTTTGAGTACGCCGTCGACACGGTCGAGCGGCTGTCCGGTCACCGTGTTCATGCCGCATCTCCCGTCGTGCCAGCGGCCGCATGCACCGCACGGACGATCGCGCGCTGCGCGAGCGCGACCTTGAATCGATTGCCGTCGAGCGGCCGCGCGTCGCGCAACGCGAGCGCAGCCGCCTCGCGCAGCGCCGCATCGGTTGGCGCGCGGCCGACGAGATGCCGTTCCGCGGCCGTCGCACGCAGCGGCTTGTGCGCCACGCCGCCGAGCGCGATGCGCGCCTCCGTCACCTGCGCACCGTCCAGCCGCAACGCGGCGGCCACCGCGACCAGCGCGAACGCGTAACTCGCGCGGTCGCGCACCTTCAGGTAGTGCGCATGGTCCGCAAAGCGCGGCGGCGGCAGATCCACCGACGTAATCAGTTCGCCCGGTTCGAGCGTCGTGTCGAGGTCGGGCCGATCGCCGGGCAACCGGTGAAACGACGCGAACGGAATCTGCCGCGCGCCGCGTGGGCCGCTCACCTGTACGACCGCGTCGAGCGCCGCGAGCGCGACGCTCATGTCCGACGGGTTCACCGCGACGCACTGCTGGCTGGCGCCGAGAATCGCGTGCATCCGGTTGTGCCCGCCGATCGCCGCGCAGCCGCTGCCCGGCTCGCGCTTGTTGCATTGCGCGAACGCGGGATCGTAGAAATACGGGCAGCGCGTGCGCTGCATCAGGTTGCCGCCGACGGTCGCCATGTTGCGCAATTGCGCGGACGCGCCGGCGAGCAGCGCCTGCGACAGCAGCGGATAGTCCGCGCGGATACGCGGATGAGCGGCCGCATCGCTGTTGCGCATGAGCGCACCGATTCGCAGTCCGCCATCCGGCAACGCGTCGACCGTATCGAGGCCCGCGATACGCGTGATGTCGATGAGCGTGACGGGCCGCGCGACGCCGCCCTTCATCAGGTCCAGCAGGTTCGTGCCGCCGCCGATGAAGGCCGCGCCCGGCCGCTGCGCCGCCCGCACGGCGCCCGCGACGTCGGTTGCCCGTTCGTAGGAGATCGCTTCCATGGCCGGGTCCTCCCGCGCTAGCCGTTCGCCGCGTGCGCGGCGCGCACGGCGGCGACGATGTTCGGGTACGCACCGCAGCGGCACAGATTGCCGCTCATGCGCTCGCGGATCTCGTCGTCCGACAGTTGTGCGGGCCGGCGTCGCACGTCGTCGGTGACGGCGCTCGCCGCGCCCGCCGAAAACTCGTCGAGCAGCGCGGTCGCAGAACACAGCTGGCCGGGCGTGCAGTAGCCGCACTGGAATGCATCGTGATCGACGAACGCACGCTGCATCGGGCTCAGCACGCCGCCGCGCGCGAGCCCCTCGACGGTCGTGATCCGCTCGCCTTCGTGCATCACCGCGAGCGTCAGGCACGCGTTGATGCGCCGCCCGTCGACGAGCACCGTGCACGCGCCGCATTGCCCGCGGTCGCAGCCCTTCTTCGTGCCGGTGAGGCCCGCGTATTCGCGCAGCGCGTCGAGCAGCGTGACGCGCGGTTCGAGCTGCAGCGTGTATTCGCGCCCGTTGATGTCGAGCCGCACGGGCTGCGCCGGGACCATATCGCGATGTGTCGCCGCAGGCGTGAATGTCGTGTGCGGCTGCTGCGGATGAACGTGCGATGCGGCGCCGACGGTCGCGGCCGCCGCCGATTGCAGAAAGCGGCGCCGTGCGGCGCTGGAGGGCGTATCGTGCGGTAACGGCGGCGACGCCGCATGGCCGGCCGCGAGCGGCGACGGGGCAGCATCGCTCGCGGGCTCGGTGGACGGGGGGATGGGTCGATCGCTTGACATGGCTTCTGCTCGCTCCCTGGTTGATGGATGCGGATACGCCGCCCGTGCCCGGTTGGCCGCGCGGGACAGCGCGTGCATCGGCGCTGCGAGCAATTCCGGTGCCGCAAGCCGACACGGGTCTTCGCCTGCGCCGGGCAGATTGCGTTCATGCGTTGCGAACGGACCGCACGCAGGTATCGGTTACCGCTCCTGTCACGTGCGTGCCGCTACGCTGGCGCGTGGCTGACCGTCGGCTGTCGATGCGGTAAAAAACACGCATTCGGCAGTGGCGCGGGCGACACATCGACCGACGCTGGCCAAAGGCGTCCGCAACGCCGTGCACGACACGTCGCATCGCGTGCATGGTTCGTCGCGTTGCACGCGCGTGTAAATGCGCGCGGCCACTACATCCGCCATGAAAATTCGGCGGGTCGACCCGGCTCCGCCGCCGTGAAAGCATACGGTCAGCATCACGAAAGCCGTTCGCGATCACGCGCCGGTCGCAAACGATTCACCGAATCGTCGCATCGCACGGGCATACTCGAAAACGTTTCCCGATCCGCCTGCCAGGAGAGAAGTGATGCGTCGTGTTGCCCTCGTCGTCGTTCTATGTGCCGCCGCATTCGCCGCCGCCTGCAGCGACGACGCGCCGCACGACGCGCACGCGACCGACGCCTCGCAACAGGCCGGCGCATCGTCCGGCGCCGCGAGCGCGTTCAACAGCGGCTCGGGCGCGAAAGCCGCCGCGTCCGATGCCGCGCCGCTCGCGCCGCCCGTCGTCCACTACCCGCCCGACGATGACGACGACGCGAAGCCCGCGACGAACGCGGGCGCGTCCGCCATCGCCGCGTCGTCGCCGCACTGATCCCGCCGTTCCTGTTGGTGTCCCCAGTCCCCGATCGCAGAACCGAGGTGAAATAACATGACGTCATCCAGCCGCCGCCGTTTCCTGCATACCGTCGCACAGTCGGCGGGCGCGGCCGTCGCGCTCAACGCGTTCCCCGAATCGATCCGCCGCGCGCTCGCGATTCCGGCCGCGCGCGGCACCGGCACGATCCGCGATGTCCAGCACATCGTCGTGTTCATGCAGGAGAACCGCTCGTTCGACCATTACTTCGGACACCTGCGCGGCGTGCGCGGCTACAACGACCGCTTCCCGATTCCGCTGCCGAACGGCAAGCCGGTGTGGTACCAGCCGTCGAAGGAAGACCCGGCGAAGCCCGTGCTGCCGTTCCGGCTCGACACGAAGACGACCAGCGCGCAGTGCCTGGGCGCGCTCGACCACTCGTGGGCGAAGACCCACGCGGCGATCGACGGCGGCCGCTACGACCAGTGGCCCGCGAACAAGACCGACATGACGATGGGCTATCACGTGCGCGAGGACATCCCGTTCCATTACGCGCTCGCCGATGCGTTCACCGTGTGCGACAACTACTTCTGCTCGCTGCCGGGGCCGACGCATCCGAACCGTTCGTACCTGATGACGGGCACGGTCGACCCGACCGGCAAGTTCGGCGGCCCGTTGCTCGACAACGCCGACTACGTCGACGGCGACCTGCCGCCCGCGTACCAGCTGCTGTCGTGGACGACCTTCCCCGAACGGCTCGAGGCGCGCGGCGTGTCGTGGCAGATCTACCAGCAGGGGCTCACGTGGGCCGATCCGTACAACGGCAACTACGGCACGAACATCCTGCAGAACTTCACGAACTTCATCAACGCGAAGCCGGGCTCGTCGCTGTACCAGCGCGCGCAGACGGTGCGCACGCTCGACAACCTGAAGGACGACGTGATCAACGACCGGCTGCCGCAGGTGTCGTGGCTGCTGCCGCCCGCCGTGTTCTCCGAGCATCCGAAATACACGCCGGCGTACGGCGCGAACTACACGTCGCAGATCCTCGACGCGCTGACGTCGAACCCGGACGTGTGGGCGAAGACGGTGCTGTTCATCATGTACGACGAAAACGACGGCTTCTTCGATCACGTCGTGCCGCCGCAGCCGCCGACCTCGGCCGCGCAGGGCGCATCGACCGTGACCACCGACGGCGAGCTGCATACGGTCGTGAATCCCGGCCGCGGCGGCAGCTACACGGCCGACGGGCTGCCGTACGGCCTCGGGCCGCGCGTGCCGATGACGGTCGTGTCGCCGTGGTCGAAGGGCGGCTTCGTGTGCTCACAGGTATTCGACCACACGTCGGTGATCCGCTTCATCGGCGAGCGCTTCGGCGTCGACGAGCCGAACATCACGCCGTGGCGCCGGACCGTCTGCGGCGATCTGACCGCCGCGTTCGACTTCCGCTCGTCCGACGCGACGTTCCCGACGCTGCCCGATACGAGCCAGTACCGCTCGATCGCCGACCAGCAATGCACGTCGCAACCCGCGCCGAGCGTGCCCGCGACGCCGTCGCCGATCGACCCGCAGGAACCCGGCGTGCGCCCGGCGCGCGCGCTGCCGTACGAACTGCACGTGAACGCGAGCCTCTACGGCGGCAACACGCTGCGCATCGAGTTCGCGAACCGCGGCAACCAGGGCGCGCACTTCCAGGTGTACGCGACCAACCGCACCGACGGCCCGTGGCGCTACACGGTCGGCGCGCGCCGCGTGCTGCACGCGGACTTCGACGTGACGGAGACGAACGGCGCGTATGCGTTCTCGGTGTACGGGCCGAACGGCTTCGTGCGGATGTTCGCGGGCAACGTGTCGGCCGCGACGGCGCGCCGGCGCAACCAGGCGCAGCCGGAGGTGAAAGCCGGCTACGACATCGCGAACGGCAACCTGTACCTGAAGCTGCGCAACCACGGCAGCGGTCACGTGACGCTGACGCTGACCGACAACGCGTACGGCACGCCCGCGCGCCAGGTGACCCTGCACGGCGGCGACGAACGCGTCGAGCAATGGGCGCTCGCGTCGAGCCACCACTGGTATGACGTGACGGTGAGCGACGGCGTGAACGGCACGTTCTCGCGCCGCTTCGCGGGCCACGTCGAGAACGGCCGGTCGAGCTACTCGGATCCGGCCGCGGTGCGCCCGGTCTCCGCGCCGTAAGCGCGGCGGCACGACGGCGCGCGGCGTCGGCCGCGCGGCGCGTGCCGTCGAATCTCAGATCGCGTGCGCGAGCGCGCGCTCGACGGGCGCGACGTCGAAGCCGTCGTCCGCGTCGCGAAAGCGCAGCGGCGCCGCGCAGTGCACCAGCGTGTCGATGAAGTACTTCGCGCGCGGCCACGGCCCGAAGCCGGCCGCGGTGTTGATGTGCCCCGCGTCGCCGAGGTTCACGAATGCGCTGCCGAGCCGCTGCGCGAGCGTGCGCGCATCGGCGAGCGGCATCCACGGGTCGGTTTCGCTGCCGATCACGATCGACGGCACCGCGAGCCGGCGCGCGTCGAACGGCCCCGCGAACGTGAATTTCTTCGGACTGGCGGGCGCGACGAGCAGCACGCCCGCGACGTCGGCCTCCTGCGGCCATTGCGCGAGCGCATGCGCGGCCGCGAGGCAGCCGAAGCTGTGCGCGGCCAGCACGAACGGGCCGCGCTCGCGTTCGAGCAGCACGCGCACGGACTGCGCCCAGCGCGCGAGATCGGGGGCGTCCCAGTCGGCCTGCTCGACCCGCAGCGCACGCGGGAACTGCCGCTCCAGCCAGGTCTGCCAGTGGGCGCCTTCGCTGCCGTGCAGGCCCGGAACGGTCACGAGCCGCGGCGGCCACGCCGATTTGCTGCATGCGCGCATGATTGCCCTCGCTTGCTTTGCTTGGAGACGAGGTTCGATTGTGGCGTGGCGTGCGCGGCGGCCGAACCAATATTTTGTGCTTTGCTTTTGCGCGGGACGGTAGCCGGGCGACCGCCGGCGCGGGCCTCGCGGTGCGGGCCGGCGGCCTCGCGGCGGCGCAATGCGCCGCGAAACCGTAGAATGTGGGCTTCCCGCTTGCCTTGCATCGGATCGAACCGGGCTCCCCGCGCCGGTTCCGATCGACAGGAGACGCCCGATGTCCGCTACGCCCGCCGGCGCGCTGCGCCCGTTCCATCTCGCCTTCCCCGTGTCGAGCCTCGCCGGCGCGCGCGCGTTCTACGGCGGCCTGCTCGGCTGCCCCGAGGGCCGCAGCTCGGAACACTGGGTCGACTTCGACTTCTTCGGCCATCAGCTCGTCGCGCACCTCGCGCCGGACGAAACCGGCAAAAGCGCGGTGAACCCGGTCGACGGCGACGACGTGCCCGTGCGCCATTTCGGCGTCGTGCTGTCGATGGACGAATGGCATGCGCTCGCCGACAAACTGAAGGCCGCGCATACGCGCTTCGTGATCGAGCCGCATATCCGCTTCAAGGGCGAGGTCGGCGAGCAGGCGACGATGTTCTTCCTCGATCCGTGCGGCAACGCGCTCGAGTTCAAGGCGTTCGCCGACATCGGCCAGCTGTTCGCGAAGTAAGCGCATGAAGATCCTGTTCTACTCGCCGCACCAGGAAGCCGGCGCCTGGCACGACGCGATCGCGCAGGCGCTGCCCGAGGCCGAGCTGCGCGCGTGGCAGCCGGGCGACACGGCTGCCGCCGACTACGCGCTCGTGTGGCGCGCGCCGCGCGAGCTGTTCGCGCCGCGCGACGGCCTGCGCGCGATCTTCAACCTCGGCGCGGGCGTCGATGCGCTGCTCGCGCTCGATCGCGCGCATCCCGGCACGCTGCCGCGCGACGTGCCGCTGGTGCGCCTCGAGGATTCGGGCATGGCGCGGCAGATGATCGAATACGTGACGCACGCGGTGCTGCGCTACCTGCGCCGCTTCGACGAATACGACGCGTTGCAGCGCGAGCGCCGCTGGCAGGTGCTGGAGCCGCATCCGCGCGCGAGCTTCACCGTCGCGGTGCTCGGCCTCGGCGTGCTCGGCGCGCAGGTCGCGCAGGCGCTCGCCGCGCTCGGCCTGCCGGTGCGCGGCTACAGCCGTAGCCCGAAACGGCTCGACGGCGTCGCGACCTTCGCGGGCGACGACGCGTTCGACGCGTGCGTCGACGGCGCGAAGGTGCTCGTCAACCTGCTGCCGAGCACGCACGATACCGACGGGATCCTGTCGGCGCGGACCTTCGCGAAGCTGGCGCCGGGCGCATACCTGGTGAACGTCGCACGCGGCGCGCATCTCGTCGAAGCCGACCTGCTCGACGCGCTCGCGAGCGGCCAGGTCGCCGCCGCGACGCTCGACGTGTTCCAGCACGAGCCGCTGCCGGTCGACCACCCGTTCTGGCACGCGCCGCGCATCACGATCACGCCGCACAGCTCGGCCGAGACGCTGCGCGACGAAGCCGTCGAGCAGATCGCCGGCAAGATCCGCGCGCTCGAGCGCGGCGAGCGCGTCGGCGGCATCGTCGACTACGCGCGCGGCTACTGAATTCCACCTATACGAGACCGGAGACAACCATGACGTTCCCCACCGCCGTCAAGATCGTCGAAGTCGGCCCGCGCGACGGGCTGCAGAACGAAAAGACCTTCGTACCGACCGACGTGAAGATCGCGCTCGTCGACCGGCTGTCGCGCGCCGGCTTCCGCAATATCGAGGCCGCATCGTTCGTGTCGCCGAAATGGGTGCCGCAGATGGCCGACGGCGCCGACGTGATGGCCGGCATCGAGCGCCGCCCGGGCACCGTGTATTCGGTGCTCACGCCGAACCTGAAAGGCTTCGAGAACGCGCTCGCCGCACGCGCCGACGAAGTGGTGATCTTCGGCGCGGCGAGCGAGGCATTCTCGCAGCGCAACATCAACTGCAGCATCGCGGAGAGCATCGCGCGCTTCGAGCCGGTCGCGAAGGCCGCGAAGGATGCCGGCCTGCGGCTGCGCGGCAGCGTGTCGTGCACGCTCGGCTGCCCGTACCAGGGCGAGGTGCCGGTCGCGTCGGTCGTCGACGTCGTCGAACGCTTCGCCGCGCTCGGCTGCGACGAGATCGACATCGCCGACACCATCGGCGTCGGCACGCCGAAGCGCACGCGCGAAGTGCTGTCGGCCGTCACGCGCGTGTTCCCGCGCGAACGGCTGTCGGGCCACTTCCACGACACCTACGGCCAGGCGCTCGCGAACATCTACGCGGCGCTGCTCGAGGGGATCGAGATCTTCCACGCGTCGGTCGCCGGCCTCGGCGGCTGCCCGTACGCGAAGGGCGCGACCGGCAACGTCGCGACCGAGGACGTGCTGTACCTGATGCAGGGCCTCGGCATCGACACCGGCATCGATCTCGCGCAGGTGGTCGCCGCCGGCGACTTCATCTCGAACGCGATCGGCCGCGCGAACGTGTCGCGCGCCGGTCGCGCGCTGCTCGCCAAGGCGCAGAGCGCGGCCGACGCGCCGAGCTGCGCGTGACCCCGACACTCACCGGACTCCCCATGACGACACCCGCTTCATTCGACTCTCTCCCCGATTCCGCGCGACGCGTCGCGCTGCTGCTGCGCGAACGCGGGCATGCGAAAGGGATCGTGATGCTCGCCGAAACCGGCAAGACCTCCGCCGAAGCCGCGGCCGGGCTCGGCTGCTCGGTCGCGCAGATCGCGAAGTCGATCCTGTTTCGCCGCGAATCCGACGGCCTGCCGGTGCTCGTCGTCGCGAGCGGCGTGAATCGCGTCGACGAGAAGAAGGTCGCCGCCCAGGTCGGCGCGGTCGGCCGCGCCGATGCGAAGTTCGTGCGCGACCATACCGGCTACGCGATCGGCGGCGTGTGCCCGATCGGCCATCTCGTCGAACCGGTCACGCTGATCGACGCCGACCTGCTCGAGCTCGACAGCCTGTGGGCCGCCGCCGGCCATCCGCACGCGGTGTTCAACCTGTCGCCGCAGGAACTCGTCGCGCTGACGGGTGCGCCGGTCGCCGACGTCGCATTGCGTAACGACGCATGAGCGACGCGCCGGTACCGGTCGGCACGGTCGCCTCGCCGTGCACCGACGTCTGCAGGATCGATCCGCGCACCGACTGGTGCGCGGGCTGCCTGCGCACGCGTGACGAGATCAAGGGATGGCGCGCGTCGGACGACGACGCGAGACGCGAGTTGCTCGCGCGGCTCGACGCGCGGCGGCGCCTGCTCGCACGGAGCGGCGCATAAAAAAATGCCGTTCGGCCTGCTTGGCGAACGGCATGAGATCGGAATCCTGTGAACGTGATCAACGTCACAGCCGCATCATACGAGCGACGCTGCAGCGTCGCATCGGGTGTTTCCCTACAACTCCTTACGGCCTGTCTGGCGCGCAATCCGCGTGCCCGGAGGCGACGCCGACGGGCCTGGCGGCAGGCCGTAGCGGCAAGTCGAATCGCACGACCGTTTCAGTTGCCGACCGCCGCGCGACGCGCGGGCACGATGCGCCAGCCGAGGTTCACGCCGGCCGCCGCGAGCAGGATCAGCAGCGCGCCGAGCACCTGCGTCCACGCGAGCGTCTGCCCGAACGCGATGCGATCGACGATGATCGCGACGACCGGATAGACGAACGACAGCGCGCCCGTCATCGCGACCGGCAGCTTCTGGATCGCGCCGTACAGCAGCACGTACATCAGGCCGGTGTTGACGACGCCGAGCACGACGAGATCGAGCCACTGCGCGGCCGTCGCCGGCAGCGTGTCGAAGTGCGCGAACGGCGCGAGCAGCACGATGCCGAGGCCGGCCTGCAGCAGTGCCAGCAGGTGCGGCGGCGTGCCCTTCAGGTGCTTCGTGACGATCGACGACACCGCGTACAGGAACGCCGCGCCGAGCGACAGCGCGACGCCTTCGAGATATTCGCCGGGCACCGCGAGCACGGCCGGCTCGACCCGCACCACGCAGACGAGCCCGATGAACGCGAGCGCGAGCCACGCGATCGTCGACGCGCTGATCCGTTCGCGGAACACGAGCGCGCCGAGTGCGACGAGCATGAACGGCTGCGTGTTGTAGACGGCGGTCGCCATCGAGATCGACGCACGCGAATACGCGGCGAACAGCAGCAGCCAGTTCGCGACGATCGCGACGCTGCCGAGCGTCGCGAGCGCGAGCATGCGCGGCGAGAACAGCGCGCGGCGCAGCAAGCCGAGCGCCGCGCAGACGATCGCGAGCGTCGCGGCGCCGAACAGGCAGCGGAAGAACACGACGTTGGTGAGCGGTTGCTGCGACGACATCACGAGCCAGCCGATCGTGCCGGACATCAGCATCGCGACGATCATCTCGGCGGCACCGCGGCGGATTTCGTTCGAGGCCATCATGGACTCCGTTTGGCGAGAGAAGATGACTTCGATTCTAGAAACTTGCTTTCCGTGCATCCACGGCTAAACTGAAGCGAAACGACCGATTCACCTTCGAAAGCAAAGCGATCATGTCGAAACGCCTTTCCCCGCCCGCCGTCGCGTCGCTGGACGCGACCGACCGCGCGATCCTCGCGGCGCTCGCCGAGGATGCGCGCATCGCCACCAGCGAGCTGGCGCGACAGATCGGGCTGTCGGCGCCCGCGACCGCCGATCGCGTGCGGCGGCTCGAGGCGCAGGGCGTGATCGCGGGCTTCACCGTCGAGCTCGATCCGCGCGCGCTCGGCTACACGCTGCAGGCGATCGTCCGCGTGAAGCCGCTGCCGGGACAGCTGCATCTGGTCGAGGAGGTGTTGCGGCGGATTCCGGAATTCGTCGAATGCGACAAGGTGACCGGCGAGGACTGCTTCATCTGCCGGCTCTACCTGCGCACGATCGAGCACCTCGACGACATCCTGTCGAAGGTGACGGAGCGCGCGGAAACGAGCACGGCGATCGTGAAATCGACGCCCGTGCCGCGCCGCCTGCCGCCGCTGGTCGAAGACGACGTCGCGCGCCGCTGATCCTCGAACGCTGACCGTCGACGCGCAGCAAGCGCCGCGCGACCGGCCGCGGCCGGCCCCGCTCACGCGGCCGCGTCGCGCGCTTCGAAGAACGCGAGCAGCTCGTCGATCAGCGCGACGGGCGCCTCTTCCGGAATGTAGTGCCCGCAATCGAGCGAGCGGCCGCTGACGTCGCGCGCGACGCGCCGCCATTCGTCGAGCGGATCGAAGCAGCGGCCGACGATCCCGTGCTCGCCCCACAGCACGCGCAGCGGGCACGCGACCTTGTTGCCGCGCTCGAGATCCGCGCGGTCGTGTTCGAGATCGATCGTCGCCGACGCGCGGTAGTCCTCGCACATCGCGTGTACGGCGCCCGGCTGCGCGAGCGCGGCGCGATACGCGGCGAGCGCCTCCGGCGCGAACGGCGCGAGCCCGGCCGAGCGGTTGCCCATCACGCGCTCGATGTACGCATCGGTGCGCCCTTCGATCAGCGTTTCGGGCAGCGGAGCCGGCTGGATCAGGAAGAACCAGTGGAAATACGCGGTCGCGAACGCACGGTCGGTCTGCTCGTACATCGCGAGCGTCGGCGCGATGTCGAGCAGCATCATCCGCTCGACGGCCGCCGGATGATCGAGCGCGAGGCGGTGCGCGACGCGCGCGCCGCGATCGTGCGCGCACACATGGAATTGCTCGAAACCGAAATGGCGCATCACGGCGACCTGGTCGGCCGCCATCGCGCGTTTCGAATACGGCGCGTGCCGCGCGTCGCTCGGCGGCTTGCCCGACGCGCCATAGCCGCGCAGGTCGGTCGCGATCACCGTGAAGTGATTCGCCAGCGTCGCGGCGACGCGATGCCAGATCATGTGGGTCTGCGGGTGGCCGTGCAGCAGCAGAAGCGGCGGCCCCGCGCCTCCTTTGACACCGAAGATGTCGGTGTCCTGCACCGTCACGCGAAACGGAGCAAACGCCTCAAACGACATGGTTTGTTTCTCGTTGGTTTGTTATGGCGGATATTGTAGGAGCGCCCGGCCGGCTGCTGCGCGCGCCAGATGCCCGAACGCGTAGAAAGAGAACACTCACTCGATTGTCGCCACGCCGCGCGGTTTGTTAAGCTCGCGTAGAATCGCACGACCGTTCGTATTAATATGAACGCGCGGCTGTACCGCTACACTCGAAGCACCGTTCGACCGCCAAGCATGCATGCCGGCGTCGGCGCGACCCGCGCCGGGCCCGGCCGCCCCTCGAGACTGGAGACATCACATGGCATTGCCCGCCGTCCTGCAGAACCTGACGCTGCCCGTCATCGCGTCGCCCATGTTCATCGTCAGCTACCCCGAACTCGTGCTCGCGCAATGCAAGGCGGGTATCGTCGGATCCTTCCCCGCGCTCAACGCCCGTCCGGCCGAACTGCTCGACGAATGGCTCACGCAGATCCAGTCCGAACTAGCCGACCACAAGGCGAAGCACCCGGACGCGGTGATCGGCCCGATCGCGGTCAACCAGATCGTCCATCAGTCGAACGTCCGGCTCGAGCACGACGTGCGCGTGTGCGTCGAGCACAAGGTGCCGATCTTCATCACGAGCCTGCGCGCGCCGGCGCGCGAGATCGTCGACGCGGTGCACAGCTACGGCGGCATCGTGCTGCACGACGTGATCAACCTGCGCCACGCGCAGAAGGCGCTCGAAGCGGGAGTCGACGGACTGATCCTCGTCGCGGCCGGCGCCGGCGGCCATGCGGGCACGACGTCGCCGTTTGCGCTCGTGGGCGAAGTGCGCAAGATGTTCGACGGCCCGATCGTGCTGTCCGGCGCGATCGCCAACGGCGGCTCGATCCTCGCCGCGCAGGCGATGGGCGCCGACTTCGCGTACATGGGCACGCGCTTCATCGCGACGCAGGAAGCGCACGCGGTCGAGGACTACAAGCACGCGATCCTCAACGCGAAATCGTCCGACATCGTCTACACGAACCTCTTCACCGGCGTGCACGGCAACTACATCCGCGAGAGCATCGAGAAGGCCGGCCTCGATCCGGACGCACTGCCGGAATCGGACAAGTCGAAGATGAATTTCGGCGGCGACAAGGCGAAGGCGTGGAAGGACATCTGGGGTGCCGGCCAGGGCGTCGGCCTGATGGACGACCTGCCGAGCGTCGGCGCACTCGTCGAGCGCCTGAAGCGCGAGTACGACGACGCGAAGGCACGACTCGGCATCGCGCGCTGACGCGGGCGGCGGGTTGCGCCACCGGCGCGCACGACGTCGGACCAAACAAAAAAGCGCGAACCGCAACGGCTCGCGCTTTTTTCATGTCCGCCACGCGGGCGGCCGGCGCCGGTCAGCCCGCGCGCTTGATCCGCGTGATCGGCAGCACGCGCAGGCGCGACTCGATCGACGGGCACAGCGACTGCCCTTCGAACCGTGCCGCGAGGAAGTCGACGAACGAGCGCACCTTCGCGGACACGTGGCGACGGCTCGCGTACACCGCATAGATCGGCGCCTCGTGCGGCGGCACGGCGTCGAGCAGCACCGGCACGAGCCGGCCGGATTCGATGTCGTCGCCGACCACCTCGGTGCCGAGCAGCGCGATGCCCGCGCCCGCGAGCACGGCTGCGCGCAGCCCCTCGAGATGGTTCACGATCAGGTTGCCGTTCAGGTTCACGCGCGACGCGGCGGCCGCGTCGATCACCAGCGAATCGAGCATCGTCGAATTCGAATCGCGACGCAGGTAGTTGTGATGCGCGAGATCGGCGATCGTCTGTGGCGTGCCGTGCTTGTCGAGATACTCGGGCGACGCGACCAGCAGGATGTGCGCGGTCGCGATCTGCCGCGCGACCAGCGACGACGATTTCAGCCCGTTCGGCGCCGCGCGCACCGCGACGTCGTAGCCTTCCTCGATCAGGTCGACCACGCGATCGGACAGCGTCACGTCGACGGTCACGTCCGGGAACCGACCCGCATAATCGGTGACGGCCTGCATCACGTGCCGCAATCCGAACGCGGACAGCGACGTCACGCGCAGGCGGCCCTGCGGCACCACGCTCGCGGCGCCGACCGCCTGTCCGGCTTCGTCGAGTTCCGACAGCGCCTGCACGAGGCGCTCATAGTATTCGCGTCCCGCCTCGGTCGGCGCGACACGTCGTGTCGTGCGATGCAGCAGCCGCGCGCCGAGCTGCTGCTCGAGATGCATCACGTGCTTGCTCGCCATCGCGGCCGACATCTGCATGCGCTCGGCCGCGCCGACGAAGCTGCCCACTTCGACGACGTAGCGAAACACATTCATGCTGACGAGGGTATCCATCGAACTAGCTCGCAATTCCTGGGAATTATGCAATTACGAGATAGGGTAACAAAGGCGAGGAAACAAAAAGGTCAACAAAGGCAAAACGGCGCCGCGAATAGCGGCGCCGTTTTTTCGGGGCGCAATGCCGGCACATGCGACGCGCGTTGTGTGCGCGTCCGAACCGACGAATCGTCAGAACTTCGCGCGGATGCCTGCGCCGAACGTATTGCCGCTCGACAGGCCGCTGATGTGGTCGTTCATGTACGCAGCGTAGACGTCGGTGCGCTTGGACAACGGATAGTCGTAGCCGACGGCCCAGGTCTGGCGCGTCTGGTCGAGGCCGCCGCCGTCGCGCGAGTACGCGTACGACGCCATTGCGTTGCCGACGCCGAGCGGCACCGACACGCCGCCCTGCGCGGTGTTCACGTGCCAGCTGCCGGCGACCTGGTCGTTCTTCGTATACATGTACTGGCCGAACAGCTTCACGTATTTCAGGTCGTAGGTCGCGCCGACCAGCCCGATGCCCTGGCTCTTCATGCCGGTCACGAGCGAGCTCAGGTCCTGCGGGCCGTTGTTGAAGTTCACGTACTGGTAGACAGCGGTCGCCGCGAACGGGCCGTTCGCGTAGTTGAACTGCGCGCTCCACTTCTTCGAGCGGTTGTCGCCGGCCGTGTTGCCGAGCGCGTACATCGCCGCGAAATTCAGGCCCCCGAACGAAGGTGACGTGTAGGACAGTGCGTTGTTCCAGCCCGAATCGCCGACCGCGCCCTGGTCGCTCGGATAGGTCGGGAACGTGCCGAGGCCGAGGAACACGTGGTACACCATCGGCGAGAAGGTGTACGAATCGTAGAACGGGTTGAACAGGATCGTCGACAGGAACAGGTGCGTGGTCAGGCGGCCCGCCGTCACCGTGCCGTACGGCGAGCTGACGCCGACATATGCGTTGCGCGCGAAGAACGTGTCGCCCTGGAAGCGGCCGAACTGGCCGTTCTGCGCACGGAAGAAGCTCTCCAGCGTGAAGATCGCCTTGTAGCCGTCACCGAGATCCTCGGCGCCGTGCAGGCCCCAGTAGGACGTCGACATCCCGCCGCCCGACACGTTCCATGCGCGATCGCCGCCCGGGAACTTGGTGGCGCCGACCCATTCGTCGACCTGACCGTAGAGCGAGACGCTCGACTGCGCGTGAACGGGTGCGGTTGCGGCCACGCAGGCGGCCGCGGCGATCAGCTTGACGGACGTGCGCGACGCACGGCGAGCGAATGCTTTCATGGGATCTCCAGGGTTTTGTCGAATGTCGATAAGTGGCGCGAGCGTTGTTGTTTGGAGCCGATTGCTTGCGTCGTATGGGGCGCAGCCATCTTTACGGAACCTGCGTCCCGTCAAAATTGCGCACACTTATTGCGGGTATAGCGGCAGCATTAACTTCGCGGAATCGGCACATGGCCAGGCGCGCCGCAGCGGCCCCGCGCGGTGCGGGCACGCGACGGGACGGCCGCGAGGGGCGCGCGTGCCGGGCGCGAAAGATAGCGCAATGCGACGGGAAAATCAGCGGAAATCTATGCGCGACTGTGGCGAATTCGCATCACAGCCGGCGGGGGAACGAACGCGCGGGGCGCTCAGTTTCGGTAGAACGGGGAGAAAAACGGCGAGTGGGAAGGCTCTTCCTGCGCGCGGGGCGGCGGCATCGGACGGCCGCCACGCTCTTCGTTGTAGCGCGCGACGTCGGCGCGGATCGAGCCGGCCCGCAACGGAACGTTGCCGCCGCCCGGCGGACGCGGCATCTGGCGGGACTCGGCGCTGATCGGACGATACGGGCTCTGCGCGGCGTAATGCCCGTAAGACGGCGTCGGACGCAGGCCCCAGCGGGAACCATAGCCGTTCACGCCGCCGGCACGCGCGCCGCCCGGCGGCAGCGCCCGGCGCCATACCTGCGCGTTGCCGGCCGGCTGGCCGTACATGCGCATGTCGCCGCCACCGAAACCGTGACCGAAGCCATGACCGCCGCCGAACGCCTGACCACCATGCGGCGGTTGCGCGAGCGCGAGCGGCATCAGCAGCGCGCCGAGCACGCCTGCCACCCATCGTCCGACCTTCAGTTTCACCCGTTCCGTCATCATTCAGTGCCTGTTGCCGCTCGCCGCCGGCTGTTTCCGGCCGACGCAAGCCTTTCAGCAGTAATTTATGAGCGGTCCCAAACGGTGTCGAGCCAAAAAGTGTTATGTCGCGGGCATCGGTGTAACACCATGTTACTGCTAGGTTTTTTCACTTCAGGGTGGGATCGCGACAGAACATTCTTCTGCCGCTTCGCACGTCGCCGGGCCGCCGCGGGCGTGCCGTGTTGCGCAGCCGCATCATGCAATCGATTCATCAATGGATTCGTACAATGAATTTGTTTATTGAATGACCAACCGGGACAATACCGGCTTCGCGCGCGCGACATGTGCGCCCGCCGTTTCCGAATCGAGTTCCCCGATGGCCCGTCCCCGTTTTCTTCCCGACAACTTCACGCTCGCGCTCGTCGGCACCGTCGTGCTCGCGAGCCTGCTGCCGTGCCGCGGCCCGGCCGCCCATGCGTTCAATTGGGCGACCAACATCGCGGTCGGCCTGCTGTTCTTCCTGCACGGCGCGAAGCTGTCGCGAGAAGCCGTCGTCGCGGGCGCGACCCACTGGCGGCTGCATGCGGTCGTGCTGCTCAGCACGTTCGCGCTGTTCCCGCTGCTCGGCCTCGCGCTGAAGCCCGTGCTGCAGCCGCTCGTCACGCCGACGCTGTATGCCGGCGTGCTGTTCCTGTGCACGCTGCCGTCGACCGTCCAGTCGTCGATCGCGTTCACGTCGATCGCGAAGGGCAACGTGCCGGCCGCCGTGTGCGCGGCATCGGCGTCGAGCCTGCTCGGGATCTTCGTGACGCCGGCGCTCGTCGGGCTGATGATCACGTCGCAGTCGGCCGCGGCCGCGTCGCCGTGGAGCACCATCGGCAGCATCGTGATGCAGCTGCTCGTGCCGTTCATCGCCGGCCAGCTGCTGCGGCCCGTGATCGGCGGCTGGATCGAACGCAACCGCGGCGTGCTGCGCTTCGTCGACCAGGGCTCGATCCTGCTCGTCGTCTACGTCGCGTTCAGCGAGGCCGTGAACCAGGGGCTGTGGCACCAGATTCCGGCGCGCGCGCTCGGCGGCCTGCTGATCGTCAACGTCGTGCTGCTCGTGATCGCGCTGGGGCTGACCGCGTTCGTCAGCAAGCGGCTCGGCTTCAACCGCGCCGACCAGATCACGATCATTTTCTGCGGGTCGAAGAAGAGCCTCGCGGCCGGCGTGCCGATGGCGAAGGTGATCTTCTCCGCGCAGGCGGTCGGCGCGATCGTGCTGCCGCTGATGCTGTTCCACCAGATCCAGCTGATGGCCTGCGCGGCGCTCGCGCAACGCTGGGGCGCGCGCGACACGAGCGGCGAGCGCGACGGCGACGCGGGTGCGGCCGGTGCCGCACGCGGGCGCGGTGCGCTGAGCGCGGGCAAGCGCTGACGCGGGAGGCTGCGCGGCCGGCATGACTGGCCGCGCTGGGGTGTTCGCCTCTCGCCTCTCGCCTCTCGCTTCTCGCTTCTCGCTTCTCGCTTCTCGCTTCGCGCTTTCCGCCTCCCGCCTCCCGCCTCCCGCCTCCCCGCCGCGCAGCCCGCCGCGACGCATGCACCATCGACGCGCATCGCGTCACGAAATCTTCATTCAATTCTCCGCACGCACTGCCGTTAAAGTCGGGCGTCCCGTCGTCTCGGCCGCCCCCCTCCATGCCCGCGCCCCATCCCGACTCGCCCGCTGCCCCCACCACCCACCTGATCGCGGAACGCGCGCTCGCGGCCGTGTTCCAGCCGATCGTCGATCTCGGATCGGGCACGGTCGTCGGTTACGAAGGCCTGATCCGCGGCCCGCGCGGCACCGACCTCGAGCCGCCGGCCGCACTGTTCGCGCAGGCCGCCCGCGACGGCACGACCGTCGCGCTCGAACAGGCGGCCGCGCGCACCTGCCTCGACGCATTCGCGGCGCTCGGCTGCGACGGCAAGCTGTTCCTCAACTTCAGCGCGGGCACGATCCTGCAACTCGCGCGCGAACGCGAGCGCGCGCGGCAACTGCTCGTGCGCGCGCGGATCGGCGCCGAGCGCATCGTGATCGAGCTGACCGAGCAGACCGCGCTGCCGGACGTCGCACGCATCGGGCCGGCGGTCGCCTCGCTGCGCGACGCCGGCATCCAGTTCGCGCTCGACGACTACGGCACCGCGAACGCGAGCATGAACCTGTGGCTGCGCCTGCACCCGGATGTCGTGAAGATCGACCGCTTCTTCATCCACGACATCGCGCGCGATCCGCTCAAGTTCGAGGCGGTCAGGGCGATGCAGCACTTCGCGCAGGCAAGCGGCGCGCAACTGATCGCGGAAGGGATCGAGAACGAGTGCGACCTGCTCGTCGTGCGCGACATGGGCATCGGCTGCGTGCAGGGCTTCCTGCTCGGGCGGCCGGACGCGCAACCCTCGCCGGTCGTCGCGCCGGCCGCGCGCGACGCGATCCGCGCCCCGCACATCGCGGTGTTTCCCGGTGCGACCCGCGCCGTGCGGCCGGCCGGCACGATCGCGGCGAAGATGCTCGTCGCCGCGCCGGCGCTGCCGCGCGACGCGACCAACAACGACGTGCTCGACCTGTTCAACCGGATGCCCGCGCTGCACGCGGTCGCGCTCGTCGAACGCGACCAGCCGGTCGCGCTCGTGAACCGGCGCGGCTTCATCGACCGCTTCGCGCTGCCGTACCACCGCGAGGTGTTCGGGAAGAAGCCGTGCCTGCAGTTCGCGAACGACGCGCCGCTGATGATCGACAACGCGACGACGGTCGAGCAGCTCGCGATGCTGCTCGCGAGCCACGACCAGCGCTACCTCGCGGACGGCTTCGTGATCACCGAACACGGCCGCTACGTCGGGCTCGGCACCGGCGAAAGCCTCGTGCGCGCGGTGACCGAAATGCGCATCGAGGCCGCGCGCTACGCGAATCCGCTGACGTTCCTGCCCGGCAACATCCCGATCAGCGCGCATATCGAGCGCCTGCTGGCGCGCGACGCCGGCTTCCACGCGTGCTACGTCGACCTGAACCAGTTCAAGCCGTTCAACGACCAGTACGGCTACTGGCAAGGCGACGAAGTGCTGAAGTTCGCGGCGACGGTGCTGGCCGGCGTGTGCGATCCGCAACGCGACTTTCTCGGACACGTCGGCGGCGACGATTTCCTCGTGCTGTTCCAGCGCGACGACTGGCACGCGCGCGCGGCCGACGCGATCGCGCGCTTCAACGACGGCGCGCAGCGCTTCTACACGCAGGCCGACCGGCTGGCGGGCGGGCTGCGCGGCGAGGACCGCTACGGCAACCCCGCGTTCTTCGGCTTCGTGACGATGGCGATCGGTGTGGTCGGCGTGCCGGCCGGCGCGAACGGCGCGATACGCTACGGCAGCGACGAGATCGCATCGGTCGCGGCGCTCGCGAAGCGACGCGCGAAACAGCAGCCGGGCGGGCTCGCGGTCGTCGATCTGGACGCGGGCCGCGCGGCGCTGCGCGATCGCGGCGAGCCGCCACTCGCGGCGGCAGGCTGAGTGACGGGCGGTTGCCGGTCGCAGGCAGGTCGCCAACCCGCCCGAGCGACGTTGCCGGTGCCGCGCCGACCCGGCCGGGCCGCGCCCCGGCAACCGCCGGCCGATCGCCCCGCCGGCTCCGTTCACGCCGGGCAGCGGAACGTGCCGGACGCTCCACCTGCCGGCACCGCCACATTCCGCGTGATCACCTTGCCTTTTCCGCGTTTTGTTTAGTATTTTTAGTAACGGCGTTTTCGCAGATTAGCTCGCAAAAACCCGCTATTTCCGGGTATTCCCCGGTTATCCGGCCCGAATTAGGCGCCGCGTTTACTATACAATCGCCGTCACCCTAAACAAACCGGATCCCGAACGATGGGCACCACCATTCGCGACGTAGCGCGGGCGGCAGAGGTCTCGATCGGCACCGTCTCCCGCGCGCTGAAAAACCAGCCGGGCCTGTCCGAAGCCACGCGAGCGCGCATCGTCGAGATCGCGCAGCGGCTCGGCTACGACCCGGCCCAGTTGCGGCCGCGCATCCGCCGGCTCACCTTCCTGCTGCACCGCCAGCACAACCGCTTTCCCGCCAGCCCGTTCTTCTCGCACGTGCTGCACGGCGTCGAGGACGCGTGCCGCGAGCGCGGCATCGTGCCGACGCTGCTCACGGTCGGCCCGAACGACGACGTGCTGCGCCAGATGCGCCCGCACGCGCCCGACGCGATCGCGGTGGCCGGCTTCATCGAGCCCGAGACGATCGAGGCGCTCGCCGCGACCGGCCGGCCGCTCGTGCTGATCGACCTGTGGGCGCCCGGCCTGCGCTCGGTGAACATCGACAACGCGACGGGCGCGGCGCTCGCGATGCGTCACCTGCTCGCGATGGGCCGCTCGCGGATCGCGTTCATCGGCGGCTCGGCCGCGCACTACAGCATCGCGCAGCGCGCGATCGGCTACCGGCGCGCGTTCTTCGAGGCCGGGCGGCTGTTCGATCCCGCGTACGAAGTGACGATCGACGCCGGGCTCGACCCCGACACCGGCGCCGCGCGGGCGATGCAGCAGCTGCTCGACGCGCCGGGCCCGCGCCCGGACGCCGTGTTCGCGTACAACGACGCCGCCGCGCTGGCCGCGCAGCGCGTGTGCCTCGCGCGCGGCGTGCGGATTCCGGAAGACATCGCGATCGTCGGCTTCGACGACATCCCGGCCGCCGCGCACGCGAACCCGCCGCTCACGACGCTCGCCGTCGACAAGGAAGCGCTCGGCCGCCGCGGCGTCGAACTGCTGCTCGCCGAAGCCCCCGAGCGCACCGAGATCTCCCTGCCCGTCGAGCTGATCGTACGGGCCAGCAGCCAGCCCGCCGGCTCACCGGCGCTCGATACCGCCACGGTCACCGAATCATGAACATGCCCCCGGCCCAATCCCGCACGGCCACGCCGGCCAACCACGCGCAAGCGGCACCGTTCGTCGCGAGCTTCCGCGATCCGTCGTTCCTGCTGTCGCACGTCGAGGACACGCTGCGGTTCTACGCGACGAACGCGTTCGACCCGACGGGCGGCTTCCGCCACTATTTCCGCGACGACGGCAGCGTCTACAACCGCACGTCGCGGCATCTGGTCAGCAGTTGCCGGTTCGTCTTCAACTACGCGATGGCGTACCGGCATTTCGGCGATCCGCGCCATCTCGACTACGCGCGCCACGGGCTGCGCTTCCTGCGCGACGCGCACTGGGACGAGGCGCTGCAAGGCTACGACTGGGAGCTCGACTGGCGCGACGGCACGAAGCACGCGACGCTCGACGGCACGCGCCATTGCTACGGGCTCGCGTTCGTGCTGCTGGCCGCCGCGCACGCGACGATGGCCGGCATCGACGAAGCGCGCGCGCTGATCGCGTCGACCTACGAGCTCGCCGAACACCGCTTCTGGGATGCGGCCGCCGGCCTCTACGCGGACGACGCGACGCCGAACTGGATCGTGTCGTCGTACCGCGGCCAGAACGCGAACATGCACATGACGGAAGCGCTGCTCGCGGCATACGAGGCGACCGGCCACCTCACCTACCTCGATCGCGCGGAAAAGCTCGCGACCCACATCACGCAGCGCCAGGCCGCGCTGTCGGGCGGCCTCGTGTGGGAGCACTACCACGCGGACTGGTCGGTCGACTGGGACTACAACAAGGAAGACAGCTCGAACATCTTCCGTCCGTGGGGCTTCCAGCCCGGGCACCAGACCGAATGGGCGAAGCTGCTCCTGATCCTGGAGCGGCACCGCCCGCTCGACTGGCTCGTGCCGCGCGCGGCCGAGCTGTTCGACGCGGCGCTCACGCACGCATGGGACGCCGATCACGGCGGCCTCTGCTACGGCTTCGGCCCCGACTTCACGATCTGCGACCACAACAAGTATTTCTGGGTGCAGGCGGAGACCTTCGCAGCGGCCGCGATGCTCGGCGCGCGCACCGGCAGCGAGCGTTTCTGGGATTGGTACGACGAGATCTGGCGCTACAGCTGGGCGCATTTCGTCGATCACCGCTACGGCGCGTGGTATCGGATCCTCACCTGCGACAACCGCAAGTACAGCGACGAGAAAAGCCCGGCCGGCAAGACCGACTATCACACGATGGGCGCGTGCTACGACGTGCTCGCGACCCTCGCGCGGGCGGCGCGCAGCGAGCCGACGCAATGAGCGGCGGCACCTTTCCGGCCTTCGTGTCGGCGGGCGACATCCTGACCGACATGGTGCGCGCAGGCGACGCGCAGTGGACCTCGGTGCCGGGCGGCGCCGGCTGGAACGTCGCGCGCGCGGTCGCGCGGCTCGGCCTGTCGAGCGCGCTCGCGGGCGCGATCGGCGAGGACTGCTTCTCCGACGTGCTGTGGCGCACCAGCGAGGCCGCCGGGCTCGACCTGCGCTTCCTGCAGCGGGTCCCGCGTGCGCCGCTGCTCGCGATCGTCCACGAGACGCGGCCGCCCGCGTACTTCTTCATCGGCGAAGCGAGCGCGGACCTCGCGTTCGACCCGGCGCGGCTGCCGGCCGGCTGGGCCGCTCACGTGAAATGGGCGCACTTCGGCTGCATCAGCCTGGTGCGCGAGCCGCTCGCGGGCACGCTCGTCGCGCTCGCGGCCGACCTGCACGCGCGCGGCGTGAAGATCAGCTTCGATCCGAACTACCGGAACCTGATGACGGCCGCGTACCGGCCGACGCTGGAGACGATGGCCGCGCTCGCCGACCTGATCAAGGTCTCCGACGAGGACCTGCGCCACCTGTTCGGCGGCGACGGCCCCGACGCGGTCGCGGCGGTGCGCGCGCTGAATCCGCGCGCGGCCGTGCTCGTCACACGCGGCGCGCAGGCGGCGACGCTGTACGCGGACGGCGACGTGCTCGAGGCCAGCCCGCCGCGCGTCGAGGTGGTCGACACCGTCGGCGCCGGCGACGCGTCGATCGGCGGCATGCTGTTCAGCCTGATGGCCGCGCCGCAGCGGTCGTGGCGCGAGCATCTCGCGTTCGCGCTCGCGGCGGGCGCCGCCGCATGCCGGCACACGGGCGCGCACGCGCCGACGCTCGACGAGGTCGTCGCGCTGCTCGAAGGGTGACGGGATGATGACGGCGCGCTGATCGGTCGCCGATATGCGGCGCTGTACATGCTGCGCCGCAGTGCTACGATGAAGTGTCCTATTGCGGGAGAGGCACGATGGACACGAACACGTTCACGAAGGGCATCTACACGGCCAAGGCGCATACGCAGCACGCCGCCAACGGACAGTTCCAGGGCTACGTGATCCTCGCCCGGGACGACGGCGACGAGACGGAGAACGTGCGCTACGACGTCCACACGACGAGTCCGAGCGAGGAAGAGGCGTTCGACGAGGCGAAGGCGCTCGCGCACCGGATCCTCGGCGAAATCGAGCTGTGATGCGCGAGCTTCAATGCACGAGCCGTCATGCACGAACTACCCCGCGCCGAACCCGTCACGTGCGCGCCGCGGCCGGACCGCGACGCGCCGTCTTCGGCACGGCTCAGAGCAGCCGCGCCACCAGCGACACCAGCATCGTCAGCACCAGCGTCGACATGAACGGGAACGGATAACGCCGCCCGCCGAGCGTCAGCGTGACGTCGCCCGGCATCCGCCCGATGCCGAACTTGCCGAGCCACGGCCAGCAGCGCGTCAGGATCATCACCGCAACGAACGACGCCATGAACCAGCGCAGCATCCCGGTCTCCGCCGTCAGAGCGCGTGCGAGCGGTCGCCGCGCGCGAACGCGTCGAGCGTGCCGTCGATGCCGCGCGAGAACGCGATCACCTTGAACAGCTCGCCCATCTCGGCTTCCGAGATCAGCTTCTGCACCGCGTTCGCGGCCGGCAGGAACTGGTGGATGTCGGACGGATCGATCGCGGCGAGCGCGTCGGTGATGCCCGCGTTCAACAGGAAACGCGCCTGCGACGTGTAGCCGAGCAGGTCCGCGCCGGTCGCGACGCCCGCGTCGTAGATGCCGGTGAATTCGACGTGCGCGGTGATGTCCTGCAGGCCCGGGTAAAGGAATGCGTCGTCGTGCGCGTGGTGGCGGTAGTGGCACATCAGCGTGCCGCGGTCGCGCTGCGGGTGGTAGTACTCGTGCGCGGGGAAGCCGTAGTCGACCAGCAGCACCGCGCCGCGCCCGAGCATCGTGCACACGGTGCGCGTGAACGCCAGCGCGGCTTCATGTGTTTCGGTCACGTAGCCGTCGTCGACGTCGAGCGTCGCGAGCACCGGCGGCAGGCCGGCCGCGCCCACGGGCCGGTCGTCGAACACGAACGCGTGCCGCGCGTCGAGCGCGACGCCGCGCTCGCGCCACGCGCCGCCCGCCTTCGCAAAGAGGCGCACCGGCATCGCGTCGAGCACCTCGTTGCCGACCACGACGCCGTCGAAGCGCTCGGGCAGCGCGTCGAGCCAGCGTACTTTTCCCGCAAGCGCCGGCGCAGCCGCCGCGATCGTGTCGCGCTGCCGTTCGCGCAGTTCGCCGGACAGGTCGACGATCAGGTATTCGTCGAGCTCGACGCCGAGCGCATCGAGCGCCGCGAGCAGCCCGGCCGCGAGCTTGCCGGTGCCCGCGCCGAATTCCATCACGCGGCGCGTGCCGCTCGCCGCGAGCGCGTCGGCGACGGGATTCGCGAGCGTCTGCGCGAACAGCGGCGACAGCTCGGGGGCCGTCACGAAGTCGCTGCCGTCGTCGGCGCGGCGCCCGAACTTGCGCGCGCCGCCGCTGTAATAGCCGAGGCCGGGCGCGTACAGCGCGCGTTCCATGAAGCGGTCGAACGGCAGCCAGCCGCCGGCCGCCGCGATCTCGTCGCGCAGTTGCGCGGCGAGGGTTTCGGACTGCGCGAGCGCGTCAGGGCCGGGAGCAGGTAAACTAGCGGGTTCGTGAGCTTTCGGGTTCATCCCGGCATTGTAAATGACCGTTTCAGCCGATACGTCGCCCCCGCGCATCGCGCTCGTCGCGGGCGCGCTGGGCAGCGCGGCCGACGCCGCGTCGCTCGGCCGTGCGCTCGCGACCGGATTCGCGCAGCGCGGCTGGGACGTCGCGCTGCAGCGCAGCCCCGGCGCGCCGCGCGCGGCTGGCGACGCGCTGGTCGCCGAAGTCGCCGCACTGGGCCGCCGCGCGGCCGTGCTCGACGCCGATCTGGCCCTGGAAGCCGATGCGGCCGCGCTCGTTGCCGCGTGCGGCGCGGCACTCGGCCGGCCCGCCTGTGCGGTGTTCGTGAGCGCTTGCGCCGGCACCGACGACGCGCATACCGTGGATGGCGCGTCGCTCGCCGGCGCGCTCGCGCGCAACGTGACGGCGCCGCTCGCGCTGGCCCGCGCGCTCGCCGACGCGACGCCCGATGCCGCGCGCGACGACGAATCGCTGCGCGCCTGCGCGATCCACGTGCTGGACCAGGCCCTGTTTCACCCGGCGCCGGCGCAGCTGTCGCACGCGCTGATGCAGGCCGCGCTGAACCGCGCGACCTCGGCGCTCGCGCTGGCGCTGGCGCCGAAGGTGCGCGTCGCGGCGCTCGTGCGCGGCCACGCGCCGCACGCGAACGACATCGCGGCGGCGGCCTGCTATCTCGCGAGCGCGCCCGGCGTCACGGGCGCGACGCTGACCGTCGACGGCGGCGAGCACCTGGTGCCGCCCGCCGCCGGCCCGAATGACTGAACTGCGCGGAGCGCGCGGCCCGACCGCCGCCGCCCGCGCCGCTTTGCGTGCACGCACGCCAATTTGACTGGGACGACCATGTTTTCCGCTCTCCTGCACCCCCGCCTCGCGGACTGCCGCAGGCTCTACCTGCGCGACTACGAGGTGCACATCAACATCGGGGCCTTCGAACACGAGAAGCGCGGCGAGCAGCGCGTCGTCATCAACATCGACCTGTTCGTGCCGCTCGCGCTGTCCACCCCCGTCGACGACCGGCTGCATGAAGTCGTCGACTACGACCTGATGAAGCAGAGCGTCGCGCAGTGCCTGGCGCGCGGCCACATCCACCTGCAGGAAACGCTGTGCGACGCGATCGCCGCGAACCTGCTGGCGCACGACAGCGTGCGCGCGGTACGCGTCTGTACCGAGAAACCGGACGCCTATCCGGACTGCGACGCCGTCGGCGTCGAAGTCTTTCGCATCAAGGACGAGGAGCGCGCATGAACGCCCCCCACATGAATGACACGGCGGCCGATGGCGCCGCCATCGAAGCCACCGTCGCCGACACCGGTCGCCGCGCGCTGACGCGCCGCGAGCAGAAGGAAGCGTACGAGAACAACAAGCTGTTCAAGCGGATCGTGCGCCAGGTCGGCCAGGCGATCGGCGACTACAACATGATCGAGCAGGGCGACAAGGTGATGGTGTGCCTGTCGGGCGGCAAGGACAGCTACGCGATGCTCGACGTGCTGCTGCGCCTGCGCGAACGCGCGCCGATCGACTTCGACATCGTCGCGGTCAACCTCGACCAGAAGCAGCCGGGCTTCCCCGAGCACGTGCTGCCCGAGTACCTGACGCAGGTCGGTGTGCCGTTCCACATCGAGAACCAGGACACCTACAGCATCGTCAAGCGGCTCGTCCCCGAAGGCAAGACGACCTGCTCGCTGTGCTCGCGGCTGCGCCGCGGGATCCTGTACCGCGTGGCGGGCGAGCTCGGCGCGACCAAGATCGCGCTCGGCCACCACCGCGACGACATCCTGCAAACCTTGCTGCTCAACATGTTCTACGGCGGCAAGCTGAAGGGGATGCCGCCGAAGCTGCAGTCGGACGACGGCCGGAACGTCGTGATCCGCCCGCTCGCGTACGTGAAGGAAACCGATCTCGAGAAATACGCGGAGCTGCGCGAATTCCCGATCATCCCGTGCAACCTGTGCGGCAGCCAGCCGAACCTGAAGCGCGCGGAAATGAAGGCGCTGATCCGCGAATGGGACAAGCGCTTTCCGGGCCGCGTCGACAACATGTTCAGCGCGCTCGCGAACGTCGTGCCGTCGCACCTGATGGATACGACCCAGTTCCCGTTCGCGTCGCTGCGCGCGACCGGAGAAGCCGATCCGCAGGGCGACATTGCGTTCGACGAGGAGCCGTGCGCGTCCGGCGAAGACACCGCCGTGCCGGGTGCCGCGAAACCGATCTCGATTGTCCAGTTCGACGACCTGTAAGCAGGGTCCGAACATCGCCGGAACGGGGCGCAGCGTGCCCTGTTCCGGCACTGTCGCCCGGTCGCGACAGGCCCGGAATGCCAGGGGCCGCATGCTAAAATGGACGGCTACGAACTCCTCTGACAAGCTGGCGCCATGAATATCGTGATTTTGGCGGCAGGCACCGGCAAGCGCATGCGTTCCGCGCTGCCGAAAGTGCTCCATCCCCTGGCCGGCAGGCCGCTCCTCTCCCACGTCATCGCCACCGCGCGCACGCTGCAGCCGTCGCGGCTCGTCGTCGTCGTCGGTCATGGCGCCGAGCAGGTCCAGGCCGCCGTCGCCGCGCCCGACGTGCAGTTCGCGGTACAGGCCGAGCAGCTCGGCACCGGCCACGCGGTGCGCCAGGCGCTGCCGCTGCTCGATCCCGCGCAACCGACGCTGGTGCTGTACGGCGACGTGCCGCTCACCCACGCGTCGACGCTGCGGCGTCTGGTCGACGCCGCGCGCGAGGGCCGCTACGGGATTCTGACGGTCACGCTCGACGATCCGACCGGCTACGGCCGCATCGTGCGCGACGCGTCCGGCTTCGTCACGCGCATCGTCGAGCAGAAGGATGCGTCGCCCGAGCAACTGAAGATCGCCGAGATCAACACCGGCATCATCGTCACGCCGACGGCCCAGCTGTCGATGTGGCTCGGCGCGCTGAAGAACGAGAACGCGCAGGGCGAGTACTACCTGACCGACGTCGTCGAACTCGCGATCGAGGCCGGCTTCGAGATCGTCACGGCGCAGCCCGACGAGGACTGGGAAACGCTCGGCGTGAACAGCAAGGCGCAGCTCGCGGAACTCGAGCGCATCCATCAGCGCAACGTCGCCGATGCGCTGCTCGCCGACGGCGTCACGCTCGCCGATCCGGCGCGCCTCGACGTGCGCGGCACGCTCCGGTGCGGCCGCGACGTGTCGATCGACGTGAACTGCGTGTTCGAAGGCAACGTGACGCTCGCCGACAACGTGACGATCGGCGCGAACTGCGTGATCCGCAACGCGTCGATCGGCGCGGGCACGCGCATCGACGCGTTCACGCACATCGACGGCGCCGAACTCGGCGCGCACACCGTGATCGGCCCGTACGCGCGGCTGCGCCCGGGCGCGCAGCTCGCGGACGAAGCGCACGTCGGCAACTTCGTCGAGGTGAAGAACGCGGTGATCGGCCACGGTTCGAAGGCGAACCACCTGACCTACATCGGCGACGCCGACATCGGCGCGCGCGTGAACATCGGCGCCGGCACGATCACCTGCAACTACGACGGCGCGAACAAGTTCCGCACCGTGATCGAGGACGACGTATTCGTCGGCTCGGACACGCAGCTCGTCGCGCCGGTGCGCGTCGGCCGCGGCGTGACGATCGCGGCCGGCACGACGATCTGGAAGGACGTCGCCGAGGGCGTCCTCGCATTGAACGAGAAGACGCAGACCGCGAAAAGCGGCTACGTCCGACCGGTCAAGAAGAAGAGCTGAACCTTTTGCGGGCGCCCGAACGGCGCCCGCGTCGACTTACAGGATTGACCATTCATGTGCGGCATTGTCGGCGCAGTTGCGCAGCGTAATATCGTTCCGGTGCTGATCGAAGGATTGCGGCGCCTCGAATACCGTGGCTACGACTCGTGCGGCGTCGCCGTGCTCGAGCCGGACGCACCGAAGCGCGCGCGCAGCGTCGCGCGCGTCGCCGATCTCGACGCGCAGGTGCAGGAATCGCACCTCGCAGGCACGACCGGCGTCGCGCACACGCGCTGGGCGACGCACGGTGCGCCCGTCACGCACAACGCACACCCGATCTTCTCGTCGAACGCGCTCGCGCTGGTGCACAACGGCATCATCGAGAACTTCGAGACGCTGCGCGACGCGCTGCGCGCGAAGGGCTACGAATTCGTGTCGCAGACCGACACCGAAGTGATCGCGCACCTCGTGCACAGCCTGTATCGCGGCGACCTGTTCGAGGCCGTGCGCGAAGCCGTGCAGCAGCTGCACGGCGCGTATGCGATCGCGGTGACCCACAAGGACCAGCCGCACATCGTCGTCGGCGCGCGCCAGGGTTCGCCGCTCGTCGTCGGCCACGGCGACGGCGAGAACTTCCTCGCCTCCGACGCACTGGCGCTGGCCGGCAGCACCGACCATTTCACGTTCCTCGAGGAAGGCGACATGTGCGAGCTGTCGCTCGACGGCGTGAAGATCGTCGACCGCCACGGCGCGCTCGCGCAGCGCGAGATCCGCGTGGTCAGCGCATACGGCGGCGCGGTCGAGCTGGGCCCGTATCGCCACTTCATGCAGAAGGAAATCTTCGAGCAGCCGCGCGCGATCAGCGACACGGTGCCGCAAACCGAAGCATTCGACGCAACGCTGTTCGGCGACGCGGCGCCCGCCGCGTTCGCGGACATCGACAGCCTGCTGATCCTCGCGTGCGGCACGAGCTACTACTCGGGCCTCACCGCGAAGTACTGGCTCGAATCGATCGCGAAGATTCCGACCCAGGTCGAGATCGCGAGCGAATACCGCTATCGCGAATCGGTGCCGAACCCGCGCCAGCTCGTGCTGGTGATCTCGCAGTCGGGAGAGACGGCCGACACGCTCGCCGCGCTCAAGCACGCGCAGTCTCTCGGCCACACGCATACGCTCGCGGTGTGCAACGTCGCGACGAGCGCGATGGTGCGCCTCACCGAGATGCAGTTCCTGACGCACGCGGGCACCGAGATCGGCGTCGCGTCGACCAAGGCGTTCACGACCCAGCTCGTCGCGCTGTTCGTGCTGGCCGCGACGCTCGGCAAGCTGCGCGGGCACGTCGACGCCGCGCAGGAAGCGCAATTCCTGAAGGAGCTGCGCCACCTGCCGGCCGCGCTGAACAGCGTGCTCGCCCTCGAGCCGCAGATCATCGCGTGGTCGGAGGAATTCGCGCGCAAGGAAAACGCGCTGTTCCTCGGCCGCGGGCTGCACTACCCGATCGCGCTCGAAGGCGCGCTGAAGCTGAAGGAAATCTCGTACATCCACGCCGAGGCCTATCCGGCCGGCGAACTGAAGCACGGCCCGCTCGCGCTCGTCACGGAAGCGATGCCGGTCGTCACGGTCGCGCCGAACGACACGCTGCTCGAGAAGCTGAAGTCGAACATGCAGGAAGTGCGCGCGCGCGGCGGCGAGCTGTACGTGTTCGCGGATGCCGACACGCAGATCGTCAACGACGACGGCCTGCACGTGATCCGGATGCCGGAACACTACGGCCAGCTGTCGCCGATCCTGCACGTCGTGCCGCTGCAGCTGCTCGCATATCACACCGCGTGCGCGCGCGGCACCGACGTCGACAAGCCGCGCAACCTCGCGAAGTCGGTGACGGTGGAGTAAGCAATCGGCGCAGCGCAGTCCGGCGCGCCGGCGAGACTGACGGAGAGACCATGGTAAGACTGTTTGGATGCGGATTGCTGGCGCTGAGCTTCGCGTCGACGGGCTGGGCGACCGAGCACTACGTCGAAGTCTGGAACCCGCCCGAGGCGCGCGTGCCGGCGGCACGTACGCCGCCCCCGCGCGCGGCCGCCGACGCGCACGCCGGCAACAAGACCGCGGAAAAGCACGCGAGCGTGCAGCCGAAGGTCGCCGTCAAGCCGCACAAGCGCCGCGTCGCACAAGCCGTGAAAGCCGCGCCGCATCGACCGACCGCCGCGACGGTCGATGCGCCGGCCGCACCGCGCCCCGTCGCGCAGCCCGCGCCGGGCCGGCTCACCGTGATGCAGCCGACCGTGCCCGACACGCCGCACGCACTCAAATTCTCCGATATCCCACGGCAATACACGCCGGACGGCAACGTGCTGCGTGTCGGCGCGAGCCGCCGTTCCGCGGAGGTGACGCGATAATGGAAGCGCAGACCTATCACGGCTACCAGATCTGGGGCCATTCGATCCTGCAGCAAGACGAAATCCTGCAGCCCGAGCGCTTCGCGGCGAGCGGCACGATCACGCAGAACAACCGGCTCGTCGAAGCGTCAGGCGTGCTCGGCGTGTTCGATACCGAGGACGAAGCGCGCGAAGCGGGGCTCGAATGGGCCCGCGCGTGGATCGACAGCCATCGCTGAACGGAGCGCGAACCGTCAACGCAAGTAACAAGGGGCGTCCACGACGCCCCTTTTTGCATTCGGCCCCGCCCGCTCAGGCGACGGGCCGCGGCGGCGGCACGACCGTCCGCGGCCGGCCGACGAGCCGCGCCAGCACGACGATCGCAACCAGCGTGACCAGGTACGCGGCGATCTGGATCCCCGCCGGACGCGCGGTATAGCCGATCAACGTATGCAGCGCCTTGCCGACGATGCTCGTTTCCTTGAGCAGCCACGAGGTATCCCAGACCGCGTCGCCCCACGACGGCACGAGGCCCGCGGCAAGCAGGAAGCCGACGCACTGGCTCGCCATCCCCGCCGCGAGCAGCACGATCAGCGCATTGGTGACGGAAAACAGGCGCTTGAGCGGAATCTGCAGCAGGCCCGCATACATCGCATAGCCGAGCCCGGCGCCACCCAGCACGCCGAGCAGCCCGCCGACGATCATCTGCGGCGTCTGTCCCGGATCGCCCGCCGCGATGCCGTACAGGAACAGCACGGCCTCGGAGCCTTCGCGCAATACCGCGACGCCGACCACGATCGCGAGCCCCGTGAGCGGCCGGCTGCCGGCCGCGACGGCCCGCCCGACCTCGCCCATGTGCAGCGCCATCTCGCGGCCGTGGCGGCTCATCCAGATGCAATGCCACGCGAGCATCAGCGTCGCGACGAACATCACGCCCGCGTTGAAGACTTCCTGCCCCATGCCGGATGCCCACTGCGAGATCACGTCGGCGAACGCGGCGATCAGGCCGGCGCCGATCACGCCGCCGACGAGCCCGCCGCCGACCCACCAGCCGCGCCGCGGCACGCCCTTCGTGGCGGCCATCACGATCGAGACCACCAGCGCGGCCTCGAGCACTTCACGAAAGACGATCAGGGCAGTAGACAGCATGGCGATATCCGCTTACTTGACGGTCAGGTGCGTCTTCGACTGCGCTTCGTGATACTCGTCGTGGAACTCGTAGGTGCCGGCCTTCAGCGGCCCGACGAGGATCTCGACCGACTTGCCGGCCGGCACGACCTTCTCTGCCTTGAAATCGTCGCTTTCGAATTCCGCGGGCGTCGCGTCGAGATTCTTCACGACGAACTTCACCTTCTTGCCGGCCGGAATCGTCACGCCGTCGGGCGAGAACTTGTGGTCCTTCAGGGTCAGGTTGACGACGTCGTCGGCAGCGAAGGCGGACGATGCCGATACGCCCAGCAGGGCCAGTGCGAAACCGAAAGCGAAGCGATTCATATGGGTAACGAAATGAAATATCGAGGGGGAACCGATAGTAAGATCGATTCGCATTTCCCTCTCGAAGTACCCTTACTGATGGCATGGGCATCGGGCGTCGTCGACGCGACACGCACCTTGTCGTGCAAGGCTCCGCCAGATTTCGCCGACAATGCGCGACCGTCAATCGGGAAAAATTCCGACTGACGTACATCGGCGCATCACGATTCGTCTGACTTCTGCTTTACAAATAGCTTTCGCGATGCCGAACGCGACGAATCGCTTGACCTTCCCACCATGGCAAGCTTCATGCTGGCGACGTTTGTGAATCGCCACCCAACCCAGGAGAACACGATGGAATTCGAAGTCCAGGACATGACCTGCGGCGGCTGCGCCAACGCCATCACGCGTGCCGTGACGGCAGCCGACCCCGCTGCGAAGCTCGACATCGACGTGGCCGCGAAGACGGTCAAGGTCGAATCGGCGCAAGGCGCCGAACGCGTGCAGTCGATCATCGAAGCCGCGGGCTTCCACCCGGCGCTGCGCACGGCCTGACGCGCGCATGCGCAGCACGGGCGTGGCGCCCGTCGGCACCGCGCCCGCACACCGGCCGCGTCAGCGAAGCCGGATCAGCGTCGACTTCAGTTCGGTGTACTTCTCGAGCGCATGCAGCGACTTGTCGCGGCCGTTGCCCGACTGCTTGTAGCCGCCGAACGGGAAGTTCATGTCGCCGCCTTCGTCGTAGCAGTTCACCCACACCGTGCCCGCCCGCAGCCGGCGCGACACGTCGTGCGCGGTCGTCAGGTCCGACGTCCACACCGCCGCCGCGAGCCCGTACTCGGTATCGTTCGCGATCCGCACCGCCTCGTCGACATCGTCGAACACGATCACCGACAGCACGGGACCGAAGATCTCCTCGCGCGCGATCTTCGCATCGGGCTTCACCTCGAACACCGTCGGCTCGACGTAGAAGCCGCCCGTCTCCGCCTTCACGCGCGCACCGCCCGTGACGAGCGTGCCCTCCTTGCGCCCGGCGTCGATGTAGCCGAGCACGCGCTCGAGCTGGATGCCGTCGACGATCGCGCCCATCGATACCGACGGATCGAGCGGGTTGCCCGGCACGTACGCACGCGCGGCCGCGACCAGCTTCTCGATGAACGCGTCCTTGATGTCGCGATGCACGAGCAGGCGCGAGCCGGCCGTGCACATCTCGCCCATGTTGTAGAAGATCGCGCCGGCCGCGGCCTGCGCGGCGCGGTCGAGATCCGGGCAATCGGGCAGCACGATGTTCGGCGACTTGCCGCCGAGTTCGAGCCATGCGCGCTTCAGGTTCGACTGCGCGGCGTACTGCATGATCAGCTTGCCGACTGCCGTGGAGCCGGTGAACGCGATGCAGTCGACGTCGCGATGAAGCGCGAGCAGCTTGCCCGGTTCGCCCGCGCCCGGCACGACGTTGAACACGCCGGCCGGGATGCCGGCCTCGTACGCGAGCTGCGCGACGCGGATCGCGGTCAGCGGCGATTTCTCCGACGGTTTCAGCACGACGCTGTTGCCGGCCGCGAGCGCCGGGCCGAACTTCCATGCGGCCATCAGGATCGGGAAGTTCCACGGCACGACGGCCGCGACCACGCCGACCGGCTCGCGCGTGACGAGGCCGACGAGATGATGGTCGGCCGGCGCGACTTCGCCGCCGACCTTGTCGATCGCCTCGGCGAACCACTCGACGCAATACGCGGCGCCCGGCACGTCGACCGTCGTCGTGTCGCCGATCGGCTTGCCGGCGTCGAGCGTCTCGAGCAGCGACAGTTCGTCGAGATGCTCGCGCATCAGTGCGGCCCAGCGCAGCAGCACGGCCTTGCGCGCGCGCGGGTTCAGTCCGGCCCACACGCCGGCGTCGAACGCGCGGCGGGCGGCCGCGACGGCGGCGTTCACGTCGGCCTCGCCGCAATCGGCCACCTTCGCGAGCACGCGGCCGTCGATCGGGCTCACGCAGTCGAACGTCTTGCCGCCGTGCGCGTCGCGCGACGCGCCGTCGATGAATGCGCGCCCCTCGATCTCGAGCGACGCCGCCTTGTCCTGCCAGTCAGCCAAAGTCAACTTGTTCATTCAGGATGCCTCAACGGTTGTGGCATTCGCGCTGCGGCACGCCGTGCAACGGCAACGCTGCCGGCGGTGGCGAATGCGGTGATGCGCGGTCAGAAGGTGGCCGGCGAATTGGCCGACACGACCTCGCAGAGCTGTTCCGCGCTGGGATTGCGAAAACGGTGCGGCAAACGGCTTTCGAAGTAGTAGCCGTCTCCGGGGTCGAGCAGCCAGGTCGCGCCGTCGACGGTGAGCTCGAGCCGACCCGACACGACCACGCCACCCTCGTGCCCCGCGTGCACGAGCATCTCGGGCCCCGTATCGGCGAGCGGCTGGTAGACCTCGCGCATGATGCACATGTTGCGGTCCTTCACGCCCGCGCCGACGAGGTGAAACGCGAGCGCGTCGTTGCCGAGGTTCGGCATCTCGTCACGTCGCGACACGACCGAGCGCGATTCGACCAGCTCGAACGTGAAGAACTCCGCGAGACTCATCGGGATGCATTCGAGCAGTTTCTTCAGCGAGCCGACCGACGGGCTCACGCGCCCCTGTTCGATCAGCGAGATCGTGCCGTTGGTCACGCCGGCCCGCTTCGCGAGTTCGCGCTGCGACAGGCCATGCTTGTTGCGCACGAAACGCAGGCGCTCGGCGACTTCGGTGGACATCGATTCGGTTTCGGACACGATAGAAGTGCGGTGAAAAAGTGAAACGACGCGTTGGACAGCGTTGAGCAGCCGTTGAATATTCTAATCACTTTATGCCACACATCAGCGGGGAAAACCCTGAAAGGCGTTCGAAATAATGAACACCCCGCGCGTCATTCCATTTACGAATATTTTGTTCGCAGTGCCTCGGGAAAGCCCTGACACGAGACCGTCAAAAAACATTTGACGCCGTTTTTGGCTCGTATATGCTGGCTCTCAGGTCAGCGTCATTGGCCATTCATCGGCACCGAAAAACGTTACTGCAACGTAAAAATTGATGCCCATCAATGTAAATGACGCAGGCCGGGCACCTTGATTATTTTAAACGCCTCGCGCGCCGAAACGATCAGGTGTTCAATACTTTCAACAAACCAGTCGAGTGTAATCGTGAGAGTCCGTGGCCCTCTGGTGAGGTGGGATCGAGGCGATGTGCGAAGTTTGCGCAGCGCTGCTCCCGCTTCCGATGGCAGTTGCGGCTGGCATAGTCCTCGCCTGCTGCATCTGTCGATCTACACCATCCTGTCCCGTCGTTCCGTTCGCCGTCACAACGCCGTTTCCGCACGCGCGTTCGTGGCCGTCGATACCGACGAAGTCGCGTCGCTGCTGCCATAGCGCCTCTCCTCCTTTTCTCGTCGTTCGTTTCAACTGCCTGTTCGTCAGCCGCGTCGTCTGCGCGGTGACGGAACGCGTTCGCGCATCCATTGCCGCGTCGCACGGCACGACGAAACGAACGATGGCCTGACCGTCGCGCGCAGCGCGGATCGCCATGCGAACCCGTTGCGCCCATTCACCAGCGGCCTTGCGCGCTTCGCGAGGCTGCGGGGCCGTGTCGCGCCTGCATTTTGCGGTTTTCCCGCGTGATGCACGCAACGGTCCTACGGACAACTGATTGACGTCATGGAAAGGAAACCCCTCGTCGGCATCACCGCCGACTTCACGCAGATCGGCGCACATGCGTCGCACACGGTCGGCGACAAGTACGTCGCGGCGATCGTCGACGGCGCACACGCGCTCGCGATGGTGCTGCCCGCGCTCGGCGATCGCCAGTCGGTCGACGACGTGCTCGCCACGGTCGACGGCCTGTTGTTTACCGGCAGCTATTCGAACGTCGAGCCGCACCTGTATGGCGGCGAGCCGAGCGCGCCCGGCACGAAGCACGATCCCGCGCGCGACGCGACGACGCTGCCGCTGCTGCGCGCGGCGATCGTCGCGGGCGTGCCCGTGCTGGCCGTGTGCCGCGGCTTCCAGGAGCTGAACGTCGTTTGCGGCGGCACGCTGCATCAGCGCGTGCACGACGTGCCGGGCCTCGCCGATCACCGCGAGGACGACGACGCGCCGATGGACACGCAATACGGCCCCGCGCACGTCGTGCGCCTGACGCCCGGCGGCGTGCTGCACACGCTCGCCGGCGGCCGCGACGACGTGCACGTGAACTCGCTGCACAAGCAGGGCATCGCGCAGCTCGGTTCCGGCCTCGCCGTCGAAGCCGTCGCGCCGGACGGCCTGATCGAGGCCGTCAGCGTCGTCGATGCCCCGGCCTTCGCCCTCGCCGTGCAGTGGCACCCGGAATGGCGGCATGCGCATGACCCGCTGTCGAGCGCGATCTTCCGCGCCTTCGGCGACGCCTGCCGCGCGCGCCGCGACGCCCGCACACGTGCCACGGCCGCCGCCGCGCTCGCCTGAGCGCGCCGACCCACATAACGAGAACAGACATGCAAGACATCGAAGACTTTCTGAAGCAGCACCGGATCACCGAGATCGAAGCGATCATTCCCGACATGGCCGGCATCGCGCGCGGCAAGATCACGCCGCGCAACAAGTTCACGTCCGGCGAATCGATGCGGCTGCCGCAGGCCGTGATGGTGCAGACCGTCACCGGCGACTATCCGGAAGACGGCTCGCTGACCGGCGTGACCGATCCCGACATGGTGTGCGTGCCCGACACGTCGACCATTCGCCTGATCCCGTGGGCCGTCGATCCGACCGCGCAGGTGATCCACGATTGCGTGCACTTCGACGGCTCGCCGGTCGAGATCTCGCCGCGCTACGTGCTGCGCCGCGTGCTCGACCTCTACAAGGCGAAGGGCTGGAAGCCGGTCGTCGCGCCGGAGCTCGAGTTCTACCTGGTCGACATGAACAAGGACCCGGACCTGCCGCTGCGTCCGCCGGTCGGCCGCACGGGCCGCCCCGAAACGGGCCGCCAGTCGTATTCGATCGAGGCGGTCAACGAGTTCGACCCGCTGTTCGAGGACATCTACGAGTACTGCGAAGCGCAGAACCTCGACATCGACACGCTGATCCACGAAGTCGGCGCCGCGCAGATGGAGATCAACTTCATGCACGGCGACGCGCTGTCGCTGGCCGACCAGGTGTTCCTGTTCAAGCGCACGGTGCGCGAGGCCGCGTTGCGCCACAACATGTACTCGACCTTCATGGCCAAGCCGATGGAAAACGAGCCGGGCTCGGCGATGCACGTGCACCAGAGCATCGTCGACGAGGAAACGGGCCGCAACCTGTTCACGTCGCCGGAAACGGGCGGCGCGACCTCGCTGTTCTACAACTACCTCGCGGGGCTGCAGAAGTACACGCCCGCCTTGATGCCGATCTTCGCGCCGTACATCAATTCGTATCGCCGGCTGTCGCGCTTCATGGCCGCGCCGATCAACGTGCAGTGGGGCTACGACAACCGCACGGTCGGCTTCCGCATCCCGCACTCGGGCCCGGCCGCGCGCCGCATCGAGAACCGGATTCCGGGCGTCGACTGCAACCCGTACCTCGCGCTCGCGGCGACGCTCGCGGCCGGCTATCTCGGCATGACGCAGCGTCTCGAGCCGACCGAACCGCTCGTCAGCGACGGCTACGAGCTGCCGTACCAGCTGCCGCGCAACCTCGAGGAAGGGCTCACGCTGATGGCCGCGTGCGAGCCGCTCGGCGAGATTCTCGGCCACAAGTTCCTGAAGGCGTATTTCGCGCTGAAGGAAACCGAATACGAAGCGTTCTTCCGCGTGATCAGTTCGTGGGAACGCCGCCATCTGCTGCTGCACGTCTGAGCGTGCACACGACCGAATACGGAATCACGGAGGAAACATGACGTACCGCAACGAATCTGCCTGGATCCAGCCGGCCGCGCCGGCCACCGCACCGCGCACGACGCAGGCACGCTCGACCGCCGAATACCGCGCGCTCGACGCCGCGCACCACATCCATCCGTTCTCGGACATGGGTGCGCTCAATCGCGCGGGCAGCCGCGTGATCGTGAAGGCCGACGGCGTCTA
>NZ_QTQH01000027.1:0-87658 GCF_003853805.1 Burkholderia sp. Bp8994 | reverse complement strand
ATGATGCGCGGCACGATGTCGAACGGAATCAGGCGCTCGGCGGCCTGCGCGTCGCCGTACACGGCGAACGTGATGCCCGTCCTGCGGAACACGCCTTCCGCGTCGTGGGCTTTCTGGGCGAGGCTTGCAGGGTTCTGCGTGTCGAGCCACTGCTTGAGGCGCGCGTAGGGCGCCCTCACCATATCGCCGGATTGCAGCATTTCATCGAATGGCTTCATCGATCTTTTTCTCCATCGATCGTTTTCCCCGGCATTGCGCATGCCGGACCGGCGTACTAACTGCCTTGCAAGGAACGTGCCTTGCGATAACCCCTCAGGTCCCCCTTTTTGTCGCGCGGCCGGCACGCCCCCGCAGCATGCCGCACCATGATGGTGCGACGCACGGCGCGGGACGCGCCAGCGGCGTGCCGTGCCCGTGCACGGCCGCTGCTGCGCCGCGTCTGTGAAACATAGTTCCCCTGCGTGTCACGACTGTGCAAGCTGCACTGCACCAATACCTCCCCCTGCCCGCACGCCTGCCCGTTGCCGCGCTGCCCGCCGGCAGCAGCTCCGAGCCCGTACCGGCACGGCTTCCCGCCGCCGTGCACTCGACCGCGTCCCGCCACCTCCTCGGCCGGTCTTGCCGCATCGCAGCGAACCGCGCCGCGGCGGCGGCGGCCCGTCGCGGCGGCCCGTCCTGCACCGCGGACGGGAATGGCGCCGCATCCTTCGGTTACCGGGCGGAATGGCGGAAAGGCGGGCCGGCACGAGGCCGGCCCTGGGGGAAGTACCGTCTGCGGCAGGTCGGGCAGTTCGACGCGGTGAACTAACCGGTTAGCCGGGTCCGGCACCTCGAACTTATGCAGCCGTAATCCCGCCGACAACGCCCATGCATATTTCGACTGACACCGATCGAAAAAAAACATCGGCCCCCATGCGCGAGGCGCGGTACGCTACCAAACCGGTTCAGTGAAATGGTGCCGCTCCTCCCGGCGCCGACTATAAACAGCGAAGATCAACATGGAAGCAAAGTGGCTGGAAGATTTCCTGAGCCTTGCGGATACCAAGAGCTTTTCCCGGGCCGCGCGTCATCGGCACCTCACGCAGTCGGCGTTCAGCCGGCGCATCGCCGCGCTCGAAACGTGGATGGACGCGAAGCTGGTCGACCGCAGCATCAACCCGATCGCGCTGACGCCGGCCGGACAGATGTTCCGCGGGCTGGCCGCGGACATCCTGCGCAGCATGTATGCGGCACGCAACCTCGTGAACGGCTATGACCAGTTCGCGGCAAGCGACCAGGTGGTGCGCTTCGCGGTCGCGCATACGCTCGTGTTCACGCTGTTCCCCGAATGGCTCAAGCAGCTGAACGGCGAAGTCGGCCACGTGACCGCGCGCGTCAACGCGGTGAACGTGCCCGAAGGCGTGCAGCAGCTCGTCGAAGGTGAATGCGACCTGCTGCTCGGCTATCACCATCCGCAACTGCCGATCGTGCTCGATCCGAACCACTTCCCGTTCGTCACGCTCGGCGTCGAACGGATCCTGCCGGTATCGACGCCCGACGCGCGCGGCAAACCGGTATTCGAACTGCCGGGCACGCCGGACGCGCCGCTGCCGCTGCTCGCGTATTCGTCGGGCGCGTTCCTCGGGAACGTGGTCGAGATGCTGCTGCTGAACGCGGCCGAACCGTACGCGCTGCACCGGTGCTTCGAGACGCACATGTCCGAGGCGCTGAAGGGGATGGTCGTGGCCGGGCACGGGATCGGCTGGCTGCCCGAGAGCTGCGTGGCGAAGGAACTCGCGGAGGGCTCGCTCGTCCGCGCGGGCTCGGCGGACTGGATCACCGAACTCGAGATTCGCCTGTACCGGTCCGCGCGCAAGCGCGGGCTCGCGGCCGAGCAGCTGTGGACCTACATCATGAACCGGCCGCGCACCGCGGCCGACAGCGCGCGCGCGGCCGAGGAATCGATCGCGCCGGCCATGCGCATCGCGCGCCGCAGCGCCGGCGGCAGCCGGTAGCGCCCTTCACCGTCCCTCGTCGCCCGACTCGCCAGCGCGCCGCGCGGATGCAATCCGCCCGGCGCGCGGTTATTCGACGTGCGCAATCGCGGAGCATTTTCCGCTCCTGCTCCGTCTTCGATATGCGTTCCGTACCTCGATTAAACCCGTAAAAACAGGCAAACGTTTGCGAGCCGAATCGCATTTAATTTACATCGAAAACATCGACCCCGAATAAATTTCCGATTCATACGACAGAAATAACCTGTTACAGAACAAATTAAAAGTTTCTCTTTTCATGCAATAGCATTTTTCATCCATAAGGCCACATCCCCTCTTTCGATTCCCTGACCTGCACTCCGAAATTCACCGTAATGCTTCGATGAAAGAGGAAAGTCTTCCTTTTATCAGTCGTTATTTTTCGGTACAAACGTCGGTACCACTTACGTCGGAAATTTGCAAAATGGTCATCGCTACCGATGAGCAAATTTCATATTCGGCAATATCGCCTTTGTTCAGAGCTGATCCATTTCGTCGAATTATTACCAATCCTATTTAAATAAGACCTTTAAAGCTTGTCCCATTCGGGCCACACATGATTGTTTGTTCGAAACCCATCGTGTATCAATAGCGTTGTCGCAAAACGAAATAGCGTCGCTAATTTTCAAATCGGAATAAGTGCATTGCCAGCGATTCCGGATGGAGGTTGCAATGTCTTCCTCGTTTGAACAGCATGGTCGCCGGCTCCTCGGCATTGTCGTATCCGCGCTCTGCATTCATGCCGCGGCCCAAACTCCGAACCAGGCCCCGACACCCTCGTCCGATACCGGCTCCGGGCGATACGTGATTTCGTACGTCTGCGGCGACGCGCGAATCGACGGTACGGCGCCGCTTCCCCCCGATGGCCGGCCGTACAACCTCGGTGTGTCGTTCGTATCGGGCGCCACCGGGCAACCGCTGTCGAACGTGCAGGTTCGGCTGCGACGGCATGGACGCGTCCTCGTCGAATTCAACGCGACGGGTTCGCGCTGTCTGTTCAGCGTGCCCGATGCAAGTTACCGGGTCGAAGGGACCTATCAGGGAGCGACCCAGTTCGCGGTGGTCGAAACCGGCGCACTCACCACGCAGTTGCGGTGGTGAACGTCAGTCGAATCCGCGCGCCGAGGGCGCGCACCCGCGTCATGCACTGCAATCCATCGACAGGAGAATCGAATGACTCGTGCAGAGCGACCGGACGGCGCGCCCGTCCGTCAGCCGAAGCCCTCCTGGGGACCGGGAAAGAATGCGGCGCTCAGCATCGTTGCATTTGCCGCGATCTTCGGCGCCTTCGCCTACGTCGAGCGAGACGTGGGGGGCAGCCATGCAACCGTGACGCACGACATCGCCGGCTTGATCGGCACCACCGTCGGGAAGTATCGCCAGGCCATCGTGGCCGCGACGGCCGACGCCTCCCGCGCGGCGTCGACGGCCGGGCAGGCCGAGCCGGTGACGCCTTCCGCACCGGGTACGCCGTTTGCGTCGGCGATGCCTGCAGGATCGGCCGCGACCGCCCCGGCCGTGCCGCCACCACCGACCGCCCGCCCCGCCGCGAAACACCCGCGCCCCGCGCATGTGCCGACCACGACGCTCGCGGCCGGTGCACACGCCGCATCGGCGAGCGCTCGCGCGGCACGCCCCGCTGACACGCACCGGACGTCGCGTTCGCAGGCGCTGGCACGCACGAGACAACACCCCGAGCCCACGCCGACACGGCAACCGCAATCGGATATCGCCGACACGACGCACATGCAGACCACCAGCGTCACGCGCGACGAGATGGAAGGCGCCCGCGCCCTCGCCAGGGCGCGCTGGTGCGCACGGATCGACGAATGGACCTGCGTCGAGCACAACGCGAGCCGGGCCCTCGCCATCGACCCGAAGAACAGCGAATCGCGCGCGCTGCTTGGACAAGCGATCCGCAACCGCCTGTGAAGCGGCCGGACGCTGCCGGGCCTCACTGCCCGGCAGCACGACGACCGGCGACGCGCGTCGTCGGGCGTGCAACCGATGTGATCGTTTCAGAGTGAGGAGACATCGTGGCTAACAATCGTCAACAACAATGCACCACCGTCGCTCCGCCCAACCGGCGGATCCTCCTGCACGCGCCCTTGCTGTTGCTGCTCATCGCGTCCGGCTCCTGTCTTGCCGCCGAAGGCGACGCGGAACCGGGCAGCGCGAGGGAAGTCGCAGGCACCCACGGCGCGCCGGATGCGCTGCCGCCCGGCATGCAGCCGACGGAGGCGTCGATGCGGCTCGCCCAGGGCCCGGACGCCCTGCCCCCGCATGCGCCGACGCCGATCGCGCAGGCATCGGACGCATCGATGCAGATCGCGCAGGCGTCGAACCCGCAGCCGCAGGCGATGCCGACCACGGTCGTGGTGGAGCCGGACGCGGCGCAGCCGAGTGAACCGGCGCCGGACGCGCGATCATCGGATGCGCAGACGCAGCAGCTTGCCCAGGCGCCCGACATCGCGTCGCCGAATATGTCAGCGCCAGCCGCGCAATCGTCGGACGCTTCAATCCAGCTTGCCCAGGCACCCGACACCGTGCAGCCGAACACATCGGCTCCGGCCGCGCAATCGTCGGATACTTCAATCCCGCTTGCCCAGGCACCCGACACCGCGCCGCCGAACACATCGGCTCCAGCCGCGCAATCGTCGGATGCTTCAATCCCGCTTGCCCAGGCACCCGACACCGCGCCGCCGAATACATCGGCTCCAGCCGCGCAATCGTCGGATGCTCCAATGCCGCTTACCCAGGCGCCGGACACCGCGCCACCGAATACATCGGCTCCGGCTGCGCATGCATCGGACGCGCCGACCCAGCCCGCACCGGCCGCTGCCGCCGCATCGCCGAATGCTGCGACGACAGCGACGACACCGACGCAAACCGCGCAGGCATCCGGCACCCCCATGCCGACCTCGCCTGCGCCGGTGACCCAGACGCCCGGCGCTCAGCCGCCGTCCTCGCAGGCACCGAATTCGCAGACGCCCGGCGCCCAGCTACCTGGCGAATCGATCCAGCGATCGCAAGGCCCCGACGTCCAGACACCGAATGCCCAGATACCGAATCTCCGTACCGCCGATGTCGCGACCGTGCGCAACGACGTGTTCGGCCTCGCGGCGAGCGGCGGCGCGATCCAGGCGCTCGAGGAAGCGAAGGCACGGCCCGATGCGTTCTCGGCCGTCGACATCGCGCAGCTGGAAGAACTGTCGATACGCCAGCAGGTGCGCGGCGGACGCGACAAGTCGCGCTCGATGACGAGTCCGGACCGCTTCGACGGGATCGACAACGCGCTGCGCGCGGCCGACGACCTCGACAAGCGGATGCCGGCCACGCCCGACTATGCGCCGGTCAGGACGGCGCTCGCGGGCGACCGCACGGTCGCCCTCGCGGCGCGCGGCGACATGAAGCCGGCCGTCGAGACGTTCGAGACGATCCCGTCCAATGCGGAGATCTCGATCGACGCGCTGGCGGCGGTCGGCGACGCCTACCTGTACCTGAGCGAACCGGGCAAGGCGAACGGCGTGTACCAGCGTGCGCTGAACCAGGCGACCGCGTCGCCTACGGACCGTGCGACCCGCGGCTTCCAGTACGGCGCACGCACGCGTCCGATCGAACTTCGCGAAGGGCTGTTCTGGTCGTATGTCGACCAGGCACGCGCGGCGGACGCGAAGCAGGTGCTCGACGACATGGGCAAGTCCCTGCCGCCCGTCAACGAAGTGCGCAACGTCGGTCCGGAAGAAAGCGACTATCTGCGCTATTACCGGCTGCGCGCGCAATACCTGATCTTCACGGGTCACACCGACGAGGGGATCGCCGCGCTGGAACAGCTCGAGAAGGAGGTCCCGTTCAACGCGGAGATCCGTGCCGCGCACGCCGACGCGGTATCCGGCCAGTCGCATCCCCGCCAGGCGATCGCGATGTATCGCGCCTCGCTGACCGACCACCCGGACAGCGTCGAGATGCTCGCCGGCCTCGGCCGCGCGGCGCTGACGGCAGACGACTACGCAACCGCGAAGAACGTCGAGCAGACCCTCGACAACACGTTCCCGGACAGCGGCGCCGTGCGCATCTTCAAGCGCGACTACAAGGCATACCGCAGCCCCGTGTTCACGACCGACCTGAGCTTCGAGCACGGCAACAGCGCGCTGGCCGACAACAGCTTCACGTCGGACAGCTACGTGTATTCGCAACCATTCGGAGACAACTGGCGCGTCTTCTCGCATACGTTCTTCGGCCATGCGCAAACCGATTCCGGCAGCGTCAGCCGCACGCGCACGGGCGTCGGCGGCGACTACCGGCACGGGCCGCTCACCGTGCTGGGCGAAGTCACGCGCTCGTTCGGCTCGGACGGCCGAACCGGCGGCCGCGGGTCGATCGCGTACGCGCTGAACGACTACTGGACGGTCAGCGCCGGCCTCGACAGCAACGACAACTCGTTGCCGTGGAAGGCGTATGCCGCGCATATCTGGGGCCGCTCCGCGAACGCCTCGGTCGTGTATCGCCAGAACGACCGCCGCGAGGTGAAGCTGAGCTACGGCGTGAGCCGCTACAGCGATTCGAACCTGCACCAGGAAATCACGGCAACCGCCACGCAGCGTGTGTACACGTCCGCCAGGCAGCTCGTCAACGTCTCGCTGGATCTCGGCACCGACAGCAACACGCGCAACGACGCGCCCTACTTCAGTCCGCGCCGCGACTATGCGGCCGCGGCGACCGTCATGCACCAGCTGACGCTGTGGAAGAAGGGCGACATGTCGCTGCAGCAGCGCGTCTCGGCGTCGGGCGGCGTGTACAACGAGCGCGGCTTCGGCAGCAGCCCGCTGTGGAGCGCGCGTCTCGAGCACGCGTGGACGTTCAAGCACGACATCACGCTGAGCTATGGCGTCGAGGTCAGCAGCCACGCGTACGACGGCCAGCGCGAGCGCTCCGAAACCGGCTTCCTGTCGCTCAATCTGCCGTTCTAGCAAGGAGATCGCGCAATGCAAACCAGACGGACCTTCATGTGCGGATGCCTCGGCACGTTCACCGCCTGTTCGCTGTTCCCGGGCGTGACGAACGCCAAGATGATCGACCTGCTGCCGCCATCCGATCCGGCCGACGGCAAGACGTTTCGCGTCATCTGCCTGCATGACGTGCGCGACAACCTGATGGAGTCGTTCAAGCCCCCGTCGGCGCTGGTCGATCCGTTCGCGGTCGATACCGGCACGCTGACCGCGATCTTCTCGTGGCTGCAGACCAACAACTACCACACCATCACGGTCAAGCAGATCGAGGCGTCCCGGCACGGCGGCAAGCCGCTGCCGCCGCGTTCCGTGCTGCTCACGTTCGACGACGGCTTTCGCAGCCACTACACGAAAGTGCTGCCGCTGCTCGAGCGCTTCAAGTATCCGGCCGTGATGGGCATCGTCACCGCGTGGATCGATGCACCGCCGAACGTGCCGATCCGCATCAGCGACAAGGTCCAGGTGCCGCGCGACTACTTCCTGTCGTGGGACGAGGTGAAGAAGCTCGGCCAGTCGGACCTCGTCGAGCTCGGTTGCCATACCCACAACCTCCATCACGGCGCGATCGCGAATCCGCAAGGCAACGAGTTGCCGGCGACCACGTCGCACCTCTACCTGCAAGACCAGAAACGCTATGAAACCGACGCCGAATTCCACGCACGCGTGCACGACGACCTGCAGACGTGCGTGCGCCAGATCCGCGAACACACGGGCATCGTTGCTCGCTCGATGGTGTGGCCATACGGCGCGGAAAACCAGCCCGTGCGCCAGATATCGACGTCGCTCGGCATGGACATCCAGTTCAGCCTCGATGCCGGCCCGAATACGCCGGACGTGCCGCTGGACCGGCTGAGACGGATCCTGATGATGTACGACGTCGACATCGGCGGGTTCGAACGCTCGATGCGCGAGCCGGCCTCCAACCGCGGCGACGTCGACGTGCCCGAGCGCACCGTGCAGGTCGATCTCGACCAGGTCTACGATCCGGATCCCGCGCGGCAGGAAGCGAATCTCGGCAAGCTGATCGAACGCATCTACCGGATGCAGCCGAAATCGGTGTACCTGCAGGCGTATGCCGATCCGAAAGGCACGGGCGTGGCCGAAGCGGTGTATTTCCCGAACCGGCACCTGCCGATGCGCGCCGACCTGTTCTCGCGCGCCGCGTGGCAGCTCAACACGCGCTCCAACGTGCAGGTGTACGCGTGGATGCCGGTGCTCGCGTTCCGGCCGCCGCCGGACAAGCAGCGCGGGCTCGAGGCCGTCAGCGCATTCGGCGGCGCGCCGGCCCGCGAAAACGGCACGCGCGTGTTCCGGCTGAGCCCGTTCGATCCGGAGGCGCGGCTGATGATCCAGCAGATCTACGAGGATCTCAGCAAGCACGCGTCGTTCAGCGGCATCCTGTTCAGCGACGACGCCGTGCTCGACGACTACGAGGATGCGGGCCGGCATGCGCTGCGCACCTATTCGCAGTGGGGGCTGCCGGCCGACGTCGGCAAGATCCGCGAAAATCCCGACCTGTTGAAACGCTGGACGCGCCAGAAGTCGCGCTACCTGATCGACCTGACCCGCCAGCTCGAACAGATCGTGCTGGCCCACCAGAACGTGGGCGACGTGCTGACCGCGCGCAACATCTACGCGCTGCCGGTGCTCAAGCCCGAATCGGAAGCGTGGTACGCGCAGAACTACGACGATTTCCTCGCCACCTACGACTACGTCGCGCTGATGGCGATGCCGTACATGGAGCAGGCGAAGGATCCCGAGGGCTGGCTGGACCAGCTCGTGCGGGCCGTCCGCGCCAAGCAGCGCGGGCTGCAGCGCACCGTGTTCGAACTGCAGTCGTACGACTGGCGCGCGCAGAAGCAGGTGCCGGCCGGCACGCTGCTTGCGCAGATGCGACGACTGCGCAGCGAGGGCGCCGTGAATTTCGGCTACTACCCGGACAACTTCCTGAACGGCCAGCCGGAACTCGACGCGATGCGCGACGTGATGTCGCTGAAGTCGCGCCTCGATCCGACCTCCATCAACGCGCTGATGCAGATGCAGCATGCACAGGGGACCAAGACGCCATGACCACCCACGGCATCATCCAGCGCCTGCAGGACTTCGTCTTCTACTATCCGTTCTTCATGTCGTATCTGTGGATGATCGGCGGCGTCGTCCATTATTTCCTGCTCGAGGAAGGCCGCGAGCTGTCGACGCGCACGATCGCCGCGAGCGGCATCCCGAAGATCTCGATCGTCGTGCCGTGCTTCAACGAGGCCGCCAACGCACGCAGCGTGATCCGCCACCTCAACGCGATGGACTACCCGAACTACGACATCATCGCGGTCAACGACGGCAGCCGGGACCGCACGGGCGACATCCTCAACGAACTGGCCGTCGAGATCCCGCGGCTGCTCGTCATCCATCACGCGCGCAACGAAGGCAAGGCGGTCGGGCTCACCACCGCGGCGGCGGTATCGAACGCGGAATATCTGCTCTGCATCGACGGCGATGCGCTGCTCGCGCATGACGCGATCGGCTGGATGCTCGAGCACTTCCTGACCGACCCGGGCGTCGGCGCGGTCACCGGCAACCCGCGCATCCGCACGCGCACGTCGCTGCTGGGACGCATGCAGGTCGGCGAATTCTCGTCGATCGTCGGCCTGATCAAGCGCACGCAGCAAGTGTACGGCCGCATCTTCACGGTGTCGGGCGTGATCACGATGTTCCGCAAGACCGCGCTCGCCGACGTCGGCTACTGGAGCTCGGACATGCTGACCGAGGACATCGACATCAGCTGGAAGCTGCAGTGCCGCGACTGGCGCGTCGTGTACGAGCCGCACGCGCTCAGCTGGATCCTGATGCCCGAGACGCTGAAGGGTCTCTACCGGCAGCGATTGCGCTGGGCGAAAGGCGGCATCCAGGTGCTGATCAAGTACGCGGGCACGCTCGCGCGGCCGACCCAGATGATGATGTGGCCGCTGTTCGTCGAGTACCTGATCGGCATCACGTGGGCCTACTCGATGTCGTTCATCCTGCTGCTCGCGCTCGTCGACGTCGTCTACCCGCTTCCGCCCGACTGGCATGTGTCCGTGGTGCCGCACTGGCACGGGATGCTGCTGGTCGCGACCTGCATCCTGCAGCTGATCATCGGCAGCATGATCGATCGTCGTTACGACGAAAAACTCCTGATGTATTTCCTTGACACCGTCTGGTACCCCGTCGCGTTCTGGCTGATCAGCATGATCACCACCGTCGTCGCCCTGCCCGCCGTCGTACTGCGGGGCCGCGGCAAGCGCGCCGTCTGGGTCAGTCCCGACCGAGGCATTCAACATGAAGAACGCGCCGATTATTGACCTTTCCCTGCGCGCGCCGCGCGAAATGATCGCCGAGCGCGGCGTCGTCATCGGGCCCGTGCTCGTCGCATGGTTCCGCCTCGTGCGGCCCGCGCTGGTCGGAGGAGTATGGGCATCGATCTGCATCTACACGTACCGCTACCTGCTGCCGTTCAACGAGGCCGAGATGCCGATCGAGCAGATCGTGTTCTACGTGACGAGCATCGCGCTGATCGCCGGCACGATCGTCACGTGGCTGATCGCGGGACGCGTCGTGCATCCGCTCGCGTACCGGTTGCGCGTGTCGAAGATGCTGCGGCGCTCGGCCAGCGTGAAGATGCGCTCGGTGCCGCCGACCGCGCTCGCGGGCGCCCGCCGGCGCGGCGCGCGGCGCACGACGCGCATTCTCGTCGCGTCGCACGACGCGAACGGCTCGATCTCGGGCATCGAATGGATCGCGCATGCGGGACCGCAGCCCCGCGAGTAGGTCACCGGCGCCGTGCCGCAACGCACTGCGCACGACGCACGGCGCACGCCGCATGACGCGACGGCGCTCCTGAAATCGTCCTGGCGCGCGTCGCGCGCCGGCCGAAAAACTTCCTGTAGACGAGGTGAATCATGTGCGGAATCGTCGGAGCAAGCGGCCTGAAAAATCAGGTCCCGCAACTGGTCAATGCACTGAGCCGGCTCGAATATCGCGGCTACGATTCGTGCGGCATCGCCGTGCTGCGTGACGGCTGCCTGCGCAGCGAACGCACGTTGCGGCGCGTGGCAGACTTGCAGGACCGCGTGCTGACGCTCGGTCTCGAAGCGCAGACGTGCATCGCGCACACGCGCTGGGCGACGCACGGCGCACCGTCGGAAATGAACGCGCACCCGATCATGTCGGGCGACACGATCGCGGTCGTGCACAACGGCATCATCGAAAACCACGATGCGCTGCGCGCCGAACTGCGGGAGCGCGGCTATACGTTTCGCGGCGAGACCGACACCGAAGTGATCGCGCACCTGATCCACAGCATGTATCGCGACGACCTGTTCGACGCGGTGATTCGCGCGGTCAAGCGGCTGCACGGCGCGTACGCGATCGCCGTGCTGAGCGCGCGCGAGCCGCAGCGGCTCGTCGCCGCGCGCGCGGGCTCGCCGCTCGTGATCGGCATCGGCGCGGACCAGAACTATCTCGCGTCCGATTGCGCGGCACTCGGCGACCTGACCGACCGTTTCGTCTACCTGGAAGACGGTGACGTCGCGCTGATCACGCCGGAGCGGATCGCCGTGGTCGACTCGGTCGGGAGCGAAGCACAGCGTCCGCTGTGCCTCGTCAAGGCGCGCGACGACGACGCCGCCCTCGGCCCGTACCAGCACTTCATGCAGAAGGAGATCTTCGAACAGCCGAAGGCGATCGCCGCCACGATCGACGGCATCGACACGGTCTCGCCCGCGCTGTTCGGCGGCAGCGACAGCACGCGTGCGCTGCTGTCGAAGACCCGAAGCGTGCTGCTGCTCGGCTGCGGCACCAGCTACTACGCGGGCCTGACCGCGAAATACTGGCTCGAGGGCATCGCGGGCATCCCGGCGCAGGTCGAGATCGCGAGCGAATACCGCTATCGCGATACCGTGCCCGATCCGCGCACGCTCGTCGTCGGCATTTCGCAGTCCGGCGAGACCGCCGACACGATCGGCGCGATCGAGCGCGCGCGCGCGATGGGCCAGGACATGTCGATGGCAATCTGCAACGTGGCGACGAGTTCGATCGCGCGCAGCGCGCCGCTCAGCTTCCTGACACGCGCCGGCATCGAGCTCGGCGTCGCGTCGACCAAGGCGTTCACGACCCAGCTCGTCGCGCTGTTCCTGCTGACGCTCGCGCTCGCGCAGCAGCGCGGCCGGCTCGACGCCGCGCAGGTCGCGACGCACCTGAAGCAGTTGCACGAACTGCCGGAGCGCATCGGTCACGCACTCGCGCTGGAAACGCAGATCATGGGCTGGGCCGCGAAGTTCGCGCGCACCGAGAACGCGCTGTTCCTCGGGCGCGGCATTCACTATCCGATCGCGCTCGAAGGCGCACTGAAGCTCAAGGAAGTGTCGTACATCCATGCGGAGGGCTATCCGGCCGGCGAACTGAAGCATGGCCCGCTCGCGCTCGTCACGAGCGCGATGCCGGTCGTCACGATCGCGCCGGACGACCGCCTGTTCCAGAAGCTGAAGTCCAACATGGCCGAGGTGCGCGCGCGCGGTGGCCGGCTGTACGTGCTCGCCGGCCATCATCTCGAGATCGACGCCGACCGCGACACGCACCTGATCCGCGTGCGCGAATCGGGCGACGCGCTGTCGCCGATCGTCAACGTGATCCCGTTGCAGCTGCTCGCGTATCACGTCGGCTGCGCGCGCGGCGCCGACGTCGACAAGCCGCGCAATCTCGCGAAATCGGTCACCGTCGAATGATGCGGCGGCCGGTCGCGGCCCAAGTCGCCACCGCGCGCCCGCATGCGTTCGGGCGCGCCGCCGCGTGGCGCGTCGCGACCGTGCTCTGCGGCGCGTGCTGCGCGTTCGCCGCGCCGTCGCACGCGTTTGCCGGCGCGCCGGTCGTGCACACCGTCACCGTGGAGGCGCCGGCGTCACCTCAGTCGCCGCAGGAGCGCGGCGACCCGCGGCGCTTCATGCACGGGATCGGCGTGGCCGACGCAGGCGACGGCCGGCGCTGGGTGTTCTTCAGCAGCTCGGGCATCGTGCCGCGCGGCGCGCTGCGCAACGGCGACTGGCCGCATGATGTGTACGTCGGCGAATGGCTGCCGGGCAAGCCGCGCCTGCTGCGCGTCCATACGTTCATCAGCCGCCCGGAAGCGCAGGAGCCCGTGTCGATCGCGCAGAACCCGCGCGGCGACATCTTCGTCACGTTCGAGGACGGCTGGAACACGCCGCAGGTGGTCAGCCAGCGATACGGCGTCTATCGGCGCGACCTGAAGCCGGTCAAGCCCTACCCGAACGACGTCGAAGCAGGCGGCCACTCGGGCCACGTCGCCGCGGTGGGCGAAAGCTTCGTCGTGTTCTATTCCGCCGACTGGATCGACGGCGGCGGCGTCGACAACCTCGGCACCGGCAACGGCGTCTACGTGAAAACCTACGATGCCGAAGGACGCGTGGTGAACCATGTGCCGGTCGCGCCGCACCGCCGCGAATGGTGGCCCGTGGTCGCGGGTTCGCCGCGGCGCGCGCTGCTGGTCTGGCAAAAATACATCGAGGGCAGCACGGACGCGACGCTCGAATACGCGATGTTCGATCCGGTCACGGCGAAACTCGACATGCTCGGGCCGCTGAACGGCACGATCCAGTACTACGTCTATTCGTCCGCGTATGTGCCGGCGGTCGACCGCTTCGTCGTCGTCACGACGACGGCGGACAATCGCGGCGTCGCGATGCTGATCGACCCGGACGGCCGTCGTCTGGCCACGCTCGACTGCCTGCCGGCGTCGGTGCGCGAGGCCGGGATCGGTGTCGACGGCACGCATGCCTATGTGCCGACCCGCGACGGGCGGCTGCTGACCCTGGCGCTTTCGCCGACGGGCATGTCGGTGAGCGGCGTGCAGCGTTCGCCGATTCCGTGGGGCTCGACCGGCGTCGCCGGGTTCCCGGCACGCGGCGGGACGATGCATTTCGTGTCGCTGACGCCGTCCGGGACACGCGAGGCGGATTTCGACACGACGCGGGAAACGCCGTTGCCGAAGGCCGACGCGCAGTGTTCGACGCATTGACGGCAACCCGGCACGTCGATCCGGCCCGACGCGCTCGATCGAGGCGTTCGCGCCTTTGCCCGAATCGGGCAGTTCGATCCCACGCGCGCATCGGCCGCGCCCGGTAGTCGCCCGGTAGTCGCCCGGTAGTCGCCCGGTAGTCGGACTTGCAGCGGCAGCCGGGCCCGCTTCCTCGTGCCGCCCCCGCTCCCGCGCCGAAGTCGCCAGCGCCGCCCGTACCGGATAGACTGTCGCCCGATTCCATCCCTCGGCCGCGGCGCTCGCCTTTCTGCCGCCGCCGGAACGCCCCCACGGAGAACGAATGCTGAAGCGCCGGTGGTTTTCGCTGTTGCTGGTGACGGTGTGCCTGATCGCGACGCGCGCGTCCGCCCAGGGCGCGCTCGAACTCGAAACCGACGGCACGCCTCGCGTCCTGACGCGCCAGGCGCTGCTCGCGCGCGCCGACGCGACGGACATCCGCGTGCCGCGCGACATCGCGTACGGCCGGCCGATGACGTTCCGCGCGGTACCGTTCGCCGCCCTGCTCGGCGACACGCCGCTGCCGGCGGACGGCGTGCTCGAAACGCGCGCGGCCGACGGTTTCGCCGCGCAACTGCCGCTGGATCTCGCGCGCCGCCGTGCGCCGGCCGGCGCCGTCGCGTGGCTCGCGATCGAGGACCCCGCGCACCCGTGGCCGAAGCTGCCGGGCAAGCAGGTCAGCGCGGGGCCGTTCTATCTCGTGTGGCTCGGGCCGGACGCGTCGTCGGTGCGCGGCGAGCAGTGGCCATATCAGATCGTGCGCATCACGATCCAATCGTCGCCGCTCGCGCGCTGGCCGTCGCTCGCCGTCGATCCGGCGTTGCCGGCGAACGATGCGGCCCGGGCGGGCCAGCGGCTGTTCGTCACGCAATGCCTCGCGTGCCACCGCCTCGACGGCGCGGGCAGCAGCCAGGCCGGCCCCGACCTGAACGCACCGATGAATCCGGTCGACTACTTCCAGCCGGCCGCGCTGCGCCGCTACATCCGCAACCCGGCGGCGGTGCGCGACTGGCCGGGCCGCGCGATGCCGGCGTTCCCGCCCGATCAGTTGAGCGACCGGGAACTCGACCAGATCGTCGCGTACCTCGCGTACATGGCGCGGCGCAAGGCCGGCAAGTAAGCCGCGCCCGTCAGGTGCGCGTCACGCGCCCGGTTCCTGCGCGCTTTGCAGCACCGCACGCAGCAGCACGTCGGCGCCCGCCGCCGACCATTCCGGCGTGATCGCCTCGGCTTCGTTGTGGCTCAGCCCGTCGACGCACGGCACGAAGATCATGCCGGTCGGCGCGACGCGTGCGACGTAGCACGCGTCGTGGCCCGCGCCGGACACGATGTCCATGTGCGACAGCCCGAGCGCCTGCGCCGCATCGCGCACCGCGTCGATGCAGCGCGGCGCGAACGGCACCGGCGGGTACGTGAAGATCTGCTCGATCTGCGCGCCGAGCCCGGCGTCGGCCGCGACGCGCGCCAGTTCCGCACGCAGCGCCGCGTCGAGTTCGTCGAGCACCGCATCGTCCGGATGGCGAAACTCGACCGTGAAGAAACAGCCGCCCGGCACCGTGTTGCGCGAATTCGGCCGCGCCTCGATCATCCCGACCGTCGCGCGCGCGTGCGGCGCATGGCGGCGGCCGAGCGCATCGACGAATTCGATCATTCGCGCGGCACCCACCAGCGTGTCGCGCCGGAATTCCATCGGCGTCGTGCCCGCGTGCGCGTCGACGCCCGTGAGCGTCACCTCGTACCAGCGCTGCCCCTGCCCGGCCGTCACGACGCCGATCGTCCTGCCCGCGCGTTCGAGAATCGCACCCTGCTCGATATGCAGTTCGTACGCGGCATGCACCGGATAGCCGCCGACGGGTTCGGCGCCCGCGTAGCCGATCCGCGCGAGTTCCTCGCCGATCGTCCTGCCCGCGCCGTCGATGCGCGACAGCCCGTATTCGAGCGAATAGACGCCCGAGAACACGCCGGCCGAGATCATCGCCGGCGCGAAGCGCGAACCTTCTTCGTTGGTCCAGATCACGACGTCGATCGGGCGCTCGGTCTCGATGCCCGCGTCGTTCAGCGCGCGCACGACCTCGAGGCCGCCGAGCACGCCGTAGATGCCGTCGTAACGGCCGCCCGTCGGCTGCGAATCGGCGTGCGAGCCGGTCATCACCGGCGCGGCGTCGGGATTGCGGCCCGCGCGGCGCGCGAACACGTTGCCCATCCGGTCCACCCGCACCGTGCAGCCGGCATCGCGCGCCCACTGCACGAACAGGTCGCGCGACTCGCGGTCGAGGTCGGTCAGCGCGAGACGGCAGACGCCGCCCTTCGGCGTCGCCCCGATCTGCGCCATGCGTTCGAGCGATGCCCACAGGCGCGCGCCGTCGACGCGCGGTGCGGTCGCGAGGTCGTCACGCATTGCCGGCCTCCGGGGTGTCGTCGCGCGGCGCCGCCTGCAGCGCATAGCGGAAATCGCAGCGCTTGCCGCCCTGCATGATCGTGCTCGTGCGCGTCAGCGCGATGCGCGGGTCGTAACCCTCGATGAAGTAGCTGTCGCGCGCGCAGCTCAGCAGGTGGCCGATCTCGCCGAGCCCCATCGCGTGATACATCTCCGCGTAGCTGCAGCGATGCACGTCGTAGTCGTAGTGCGTGTCGTCCGCGCGGCGCACCTCGACGTCGAGCGCATCGTCCTTCTCCCACAGCACCTGCAGCGCGATGAACGACTGCACGCTCGTGCCGTCGGGCTCCTGCGCGGCGAACGTGCGGCCCGCGTCGACGGCCGCGCCGCGCACGGCCTCCGCGATCACGGCCTGCGCGCGCTCGGTGCCGAATTCGCGCTTCATGATCTCGTAGATCGGCTTGATGATTTCCGCTTCGATGCGGCGCCGCGCGAGGATGCCGAGGCGCGTGTCCTCGGGTGCCGCCGCGGATGCGTGGGTGGTGTCGGTCATGGGGTTCGTCTCCGTCGTTATTTCGTTGCCGGGTGCGCGCCGCCGAGCACGTCGACGACGGTCCACTTGCCGCCGCGCACCTGGTAGATCGTGAATGCCGGGTCCTTCAGGTTGCCTTCGCCGTCGAACGCGACCCGGCCGGTCACGCCGGGCCGGTCGATCGCGCGCACGGCCGCGACCAGCTTCGCCGGCTGCGTCGTGCCGGCCTTTTGCGCGGCCGCGATCAGCGTGGCCGCCGCGTCGTACGCGAACGGCGCATGCAGTTCGATCGGCGCGTTGAAGCGGGCGCGGTACTCGGCGTCGAACGCCTTGCCGCCCGGCATCCGGTCGAGCGGCAGGCCCGGTTCGAGCGCCGTCACGCCGTCGCCGTCCTTGCCCGCGAGCGACAGGAAGGTCTGGCTCACGAAGCCGCCGGCGCCGAGCAGCGGCGCGTTCACACCGAGCTGGCGCATCCGGCGCGCGATCGGCGCGGCCTGCGCGTCGAGCCCGCCGAAGAACACGAGATCCGCGCGCTTGCCCTTGACCGCGGTCAGCACGCCGCTGAAGTCGGTCGTCTTGTCGTTCACGTACTGGCGATCGACGATCGTGCCGCCGTTCGCCTGCACGCCCTTGATGAACTGGTCGGCGAGGCCTGCACCGAACGACGTGCGATCGTCGATCACCGCGATGCGCTTCGCCTTCAGCGTCTTCACCGCGTAGGCGCCGGTGAAATTGCCGCCCGCATCGTCGTGACCCATGATGCGGAACGCCGTCGCGTAGCCCTGCTGCGTGTATTGGTGGCCGGTGGACGCCGGCGCGATCTGCGCAATGCCCGCATCGCGGTAGACGCGCGACGCCGGCACGCTGCAACCCGTGTTCCAGTGGCCGACGACGCCGATCACGTGCTGGTCGACGAGCTGCTGCGCGACCGCGACGGCCGTGCGCGGGTCGGATTGATCGTCGGCCGCGACGAGCTTGTAGACGACCGGCTTGCCGCCGATGCTCGGATGTTTCGCGTTCGCGTCGTCGATCGCGAGTTGCGCGCCGTTTTGCAGATCCTTGCCGATCCGCGCGGACGGGCCGGTGAGCGGCGCGGCGAGACCGATCAGGATCGTCTGCGGCGCGGACTGCGCGAAGGCGGGAACGGCGGCGATCAGCGCGGCCGCGGAGAATGCGAAGCTGGCGGGAAGAAAGGCGATTTTCATGTGCGGGGCTCGGGGATTCGAATCAAAACATGAAAAATATTAAATATTCAGCACTCTCACCCCAAATATTCAATTGTTGGATGCTTATGCCATTCCCGACACAATATCGCAATAGCCTGTAAATAAAGGATATTTTTACATTGTCGCTTACCCTGATTTTTCGATAAAATTCGACACATGAAAAATATCGAACAATTGCCGCACGATCCGCCGTTACGCGCCGTCCGCGCGTTCGAGGCATTCGCGCGTCTCGGGTCGGTCACCGCGGCCGCGCACGAGCTCGACATCACGCCGTCCGCGGTCAGCCACCAGTTGCAGCTGCTCGAGGCGTTCATCCAGACGCCGCTGACCGTGCGCGAAGGCCGGCTGCTCGCGCTCACCGACGAGGGGCGCGACTACTACCGCTCGATCAGCGCCGCGTTCTCGGTGCTGCGCAGCGCGACGCGCTTCGTGCGCGACCGGTCGTCGCTGCGGCAGATCACGATCAGCCTGATTCCGCTGCTCGGCATCGGCTGGTTCATCCCGCGGCTGCATGCGTTCCTCGCCGAGAACACCGACGTCGACGTGACCGTGCTGTACGCGCATCACCGCAACTATCGAAGCGACGCGTCCGACCTGTCGATCCGCTTCGGCACCGGCGACTGGCCCGGCTACCGTTGCGAGCGGCTGCTGCCGGGCGCGATGGTGCCGATGTGCAGCCCGTCGTTCCTGAAGCGCCACGGGCCGTTCCGCACGCCGGCCGATCTCGCGCAGGCGCCGCTCGTGCACGACGAGGATCGCAGCACCTGGGTCAACTGGCTGCAGGGCGCCGGCGTGCGGCACGTGTCGCATGCGGTGGGGCCGATGTTCGAGGACGGGCAACTGACGCTGAGCGCGGCGCGCGCGGATCTCGGCGCGGCGCTGCTGCGCGCGCCGCTGGTCGAGCGCGAACTGGCCAGCGGCGAACTCGTGAAGCTGTTCGACCACGCGCTCGACGACGGGCGCGACTACTACCTGTGCACGCGCGAGGATGCGGACATGCCGGACGGGGCGAGACGGCTCGCCGACTGGCTGAGGAAGATCGCCGCCTGAGCCGCCGTTGCGCCGCCTGCCGGCGCAACGGCGCGCTTGCCGGGCAAGCCGGTGACTTGCGGACGTCCGCATGCGTATATATGATATGCATATCATATATCGGAGGTTGCGATGAGCCGTATCCTGATCGATCTGTCGAATGGCCAGCTCGACGAACTGGCCGCCATCGTCGAGACTGAGCAACGCCCTCGCGCCGCGATCATTCGCGACGCGATCGACGCGTATATCGCGCAACACAAGCGCGCGCATGCCGATCACGTATTCGGCCTGTGGAAGGATCGCGCGGTCGACGGGCTCACCTATCAGGAGGCATTGCGTTCGGAATGGTAAAAGCACACATCGACACTCAAAGCGCGGCCGGGTATGCGGGCCGCGCGCTTCCGGCCGAGGCCTGCCTCGTGCAGGTGCAGCAACGGCCGCCCCATGCCCACGCCGTGTTCGGTCTCTGGAAAGCGCGTGCGCTCGACGGGCTCGCCTGGCAGGAGGCATTGCGCGCGGAATGGTAAGAGCCCTCTTCGATACCAACATCCTGATCGACTATCTCGGCGGCGCGGAGTCCGCGCGCGCGGAGCTGGCCCGCTACGACTACCGGGCGATCAGCATCGTGACCTGGATGGAAGTCATGGTCGGCGCGACGGCCAGCGACGATGCGGCGATTCGCGCATGGCTTTCGTCGTTCGACATCATCCCGCTCGACAGCATGGTGGCGAACCGCGCCGTAACGATTCGCAAGGAACGTCGCATTCGTCTGCCCGATGCGATCGTCTGGGCATCGGCGCAAGTGAACGGCCTGTTGCTCGTGTCGCGCAACACGAAGGATTTTCCGGTCACCGAACCGGGCGTCCGCGCGCCGTATCCGATCTAGCGCGAGCGGCGTCCGTCATGCGTGGCGGACAGCCGCGCGTCCCGCCGTCGCCGCGTGTCACACCGCCCGCCCCCATCCGCGCTCGGCCGCATAGGCGACCGTCGCGCGCGCCAGCTCGTTCGTGCTGTCGACCAATGCAAACGGCGCATCGCGCACCGCCCGCGCGGCGATCGGGATTTCCGTGCAGCCCATCACCGCGACGCCCACGTCCCGTCGCGCCAGCGTCGCGAGCGCGCGCGACAGGCACCGCACCGACGCATCGATCTTCCCCGCCTTGACCGCCGCGATGCACGCGGCGATGTCGCGCTGCGCGGCCACGTCCGGCATTACGGGTTCGAAGCCGCGCGCACGCAGCGCCGCCTGGTAGAAGCCCGACACCAGCGTGCCGCCCGTGGCGAGCACGGCGACGCGCCGCACGCCGGCCGGCAACGCGGCCACCGACGCATCGACGATATGCAGGATCGGCGCCGCGCTGCGTTCGCGCAGCGGCGCATACCAGTGATGCGCCGAATTGCACGGGATCGCAATCACGTCGACACCGCAGCGGTTCAGCAGCGCGACGCCATCGAGCAGCGCCGGCAGCGGATCGGGCCCGCCGTCGATGATCGCGCGCGAACGATCGGGCGTCTGCGTCAGGTTCGCGACGACCATCGGCAAGTGCTCCTGGTCGCAGCGCGCACGCGTCAGGCGCATCACGCGATGCATGAAGTCGACCGTGGCCAGCGGCCCCATTCCGCCCAGTACGCCGACGAGTGCCATGACGTCTCCTTCACGCGCGCGGCGGCCGCGCGCAGATCGCGGATACGACGGCCGAGTTGCCGATCACCAGCAACAGCGTCCGCAACATCTCGCAGAACGGATCGACCGCCACGAACAGCACGAACGCGGCCTCGAACGGCAGGTGCAGCGCCGCGCACACCATGCCGGCGAGCGACACCGTCACGACGCCCGACGTGCCCGTCGACGCGAACCCGGCCAGCACCGACGCGACCAGCACGACGCACAGCTCGCCGGGGCCTAGCGACCGTTCGTAGAGTTGCGCGACGAACAGCGTCGCACTCGCGTAATAGACCATCGGCCCGACGCGCAGCAGCGACACGGCGAGCGGCACGACCAGCTCGACGCGCGCGCGGGCAAAGCCGAAGCCGTCGGCCAGACACTCGATCATGCTCGGCATGCAGGCCACGCTGCTGCGCGTGGCGAGTGCCATCGCGAACGGCGTGCGCAAGCCGGCGAGCGTCCCGCCCAGCGTCGCGCCCGAGCGCTTCCAGATCACGACGATCGCCGCCGCGATCAGCACGAGCGCGACGACGGCGAACGCGGCGACGAAGCGGACCATCGCCTCGAGCGGCCCGAACCCCGACGTGCCGATCTGCGCGGCGCCGCCGCAGAACAGCACGATCGGCGTCGGATACGCGAGCCAGTGCATGATCTTCTGGCACGTGCAATAGACGGTCTCCAGCGTCTGGCTCAGCGCCGCCGAGATGCTGGGCGGCACGCGCCCCGACGCGAACCCGAAGAACAGCGAGAACACCAGCGCCTTCAGCGTGTCGCCGCTCGCGAGCGCCGCGAAGAAGTTGCCGGGCACCAGCGCGATCAGCATGTCGGCGAGGCCCGACGACTTCTCCGCGGGATCGCTGCCGTACAGCGTCATCACGGTATCGCTCGCCGCGCCGTCGCTGCCGACCAGCGCGCCGAACGCCTTCAGCGTCGCGGTCGACAGGTGCTCGCCCGGCCGCATCGCGACCAGCACGACCGCGCCGACCGCGACGACGAATACCGACACGCAGCTGAAGATCGTGATCACGCGCAGCACGAGATCCGACGCGTTGCCGTCGCGCAGCAGCCGCTGCAGGCTGAAGATCACCGCGGCCGTCATAAACGGCAGCGCCGTCATCTTGAGCAGGCCGACGTACACCTGGCCCACGTAGTCGAATTGCGGCGCGGCCGCCGGCCACAACACGCCCGCCACGATTCCGAGCGCGAGGCTGCCAAAGACCGTCAACGGATGGATCGCGAGCGCATGCAGCCGCTCGATGCGCGGTGTGATCCTGATGTTCTCGTTCATGTTCATGTCAGTGACCCATCGCATCGAGCAGGGATTTCACGTCGAGCCGCTTGTTGCGCTCGGCCAGGAACTGGTTGACGAACGCAAGCAGCGTCGGCATGGACACCGGCACGCCGACGGCAAGCGCGTCGGTGAGGTCGTCGAAGGTCGCGACGCGCAGCCGGATCGGCGCGGTCGGGTCGTCCTGCATCACGAGCTTGATCGCGAGCTCGTCGCGATACACGGCCGTGACCGCGCCGGCGTTCAGCGCGTCGAGCGTCGCCGGCCAGCTCGGATAGGTGCGCACCCGCGCGGCCGGGAAATCGTTGCGCGCGTATTCGGCGTAGGCCGACCCCGCGACGACGCCGATCGTGCCGCGATAGTCGCGCACAACTTCAGGCAGCGGCCGCCCTTTCGCGAGTTCGGCGAAGCCGACGCGGTTGATCAGCAGCGCGCGCCGCAGGCTGATGTACGGCGTGCTGAAGCGCACCACCTGCGCCCGCGGCAACGTACGCGACAGCTTGCTGATCGCGACGTCGGCCTGCCCGGTCGCGAGCAGATGCACGACGTCGTCGAACGTGCGCGCATCGCGGTCGAACTGCACCGGCACGCCGAGCTTTTTGGCGAGCTCGTCGGCGAGGTCGATGTCGACGCCCGCCAATGCGCCGTTGCGCGACATGAAGAACGGCGGCTGATCGACGCCGAGCACCGCGACGACGAGCGTCCCGCGCGTGACGATGCGGGCGAACTCCGGCGCGAGCAGCCGGCCGTCGGGCATCTGCACGAGCCCGGTCGCCGTGGTGGCGGGTGCCGTCACCGCTGCGGGCGCCGCCGGCGCGGACTCATCGAGGGCCAGCGCCGGCGCGGCGCACGACACGGTCACGAGTACGCAGGCCGCACGGCGCAAGAGCCGATGCAGGCATCGCCGCTCGGAGACGAACTCGCGGAACCAGGCAAGCAGCGCGCACGCGGCGCATCCGGAAAAGAGGTTCATGGCGGCAGTGGGACGGGGAGTATCGAACGACCGCGCGGCCGTTCGTGCAGAACGGGCGCCGGACCCTGGCGCGGGGCGCGGCACCCTTTCCCGGCGCCGCGCCCTCCCGCACCCCCAATGTGTCAGAAGCGCCGGCGGGCCGAAATCCGCCGGAAGGCCCGGCCCGGATGACACGGGCCGCCCGGACGGGCCGCCGCGACGGGGCCGGACGCAGATAGAAATTCCCGATGCCGCGGATTGAAACAAGCAATTTCACAAACCAAGGGTGAACCCGGATACTGGCAACACTTCATCAACACCCAAGCAAAGGAACTCGCAAGATGCCGATCATCAACACCCAAATCAAACCGTTCAAGGCAACCGCATACCACAACGGCGATTTCGTGCCCGTGACCGAAGAGAACTTCAAGGGCAAATGGTCCGTCGTCGTGTTCTACCCGGCCGACTTCACGTTCGTCTGCCCGACCGAGCTGGGCGACCTCGCCGACCGCTACGCGGAATTCCAGAAGCTGGGTGTCGAAATCTACGGCGTGTCGACCGATACGCACTTCACGCACAAGGCATGGCACGACACGTCGGACACGATCGGCAAGATCAAGTACCCGATGATCGGCGACCCGACGCTCACGCTGTCGCGCAACTTCGACGTGCTGATCGAAGAAGAAGGGATGGCGCTGCGCGGCACGTTCGTGATCAACCCGGAAGGCGAGATCAAGCTGTGCGAAATCCACGACAACGGCATCGGCCGCGACGCCGGCGAACTGCTGCGCAAGGTGCAGGCTGCGCAATACATCGCGGCACACCCGGGTGAAGTGTGCCCGGCCAAGTGGACGCCGGGTGCGGAAACGCTGACCCCGTCGCTCGACCTGATCGGCAAGATCTAAGGGTCGCCCGGCGCGCCTCGCTCGAGGCGCCCAACGAGCACCCAGCCGGGCCGCCGCCTCGCGCGGCCCGCCCTCTCCTCCGGCACGACGTGCCCGAGCAGCCAAATCAATACGGAATCCGAAACGCCATGCTCGACGCCAATCTCAAGAACCAACTGAAAGCGTACCTCGAAAAGATCACGCGCCCGATCGAACTCGTCGCGTCGCTCGACGACAGCGCGAAATCGCAGGAACTGCTTGCGCTGCTGAACGAGATTGCATCGCTGACGTCGCGCGTGACCGTGACCGAACGCCGCGACGATGCCGAGCGCAAGCCGTCGTTCTCGATCGGCGAACCCGGCAAGCCGGCCGGCATCCGCTTCGCCGGCATCCCGATGGGCCATGAATTCACGTCGCTCGTGCTCGCGTTGCTGCAGACGGGCGGCCATCCGGTCAAGCTCGACGACGACGTGATCGAACAGATCCGCGCGCTCGACGGCGACTACGCGTTCGAGACGTATTTCTCGCTGTCGTGCCAGAACTGCCCGGAGGTCGTGCAGGCGCTGAACGTGATGTCGCTGATCAACCCGCGCATCCGCCACGTCGCGATCGACGGCGCGCTGTTCCAGAACGAAGTCGACGCACGCCAGATCATGGCCGTGCCCACGATGTTCCTGAACGGCGAATCGTTCGGCCAGGGCCGCAGCAGCGTGAAGGAAATCCTCGCGAAGCTCGACACGGGCGCGGGCGAGCGCGCCGCGAAGTCGCTCGAGAACAAGCCGGTATTCGACACGCTGATCGTCGGCGGCGGCCCGGCCGGTGCGGCCGCGGCAATCTACTCGGCGCGCAAGGGCATCGCGACGGGCGTCGTCGCCGAGCGTTTCGGCGGCCAGGTGCTCGACACGATGGCGATCGAGAACTTCGTGTCGGTGCAGGAAACCGAAGGGCCGAAGTTCGCCGCGGCGCTCGAGCAGCACGTGAAGCAGTACGACGTCGACATCATGGACGTGCAGCGCGCCGACGCGCTGATTCCGGGCGACGTGCATCAGATCCGCCTGGCGAACGGCGCGGTGCTGAAGGCGAAGACGATCGTCCTCGCGACCGGCGCGCGCTGGCGCGAAATCAACGTGCCGGGCGAGCGCGAATACCGCAACCGCGGAGTCGCGTACTGCCCGCACTGCGACGGCCCGCTGTTCAAGGGCAAGCGCGTCGCGGTGGTCGGCGGCGGCAACTCGGGCGTCGAGGCCGCGATCGACCTGGCCGGCATCGTGAAAGCCGTCACGCTGATCGAATTCGGTGCGCAACTGCGCGCGGACGAAGTGCTGCAGCGCAAGCTGCGCAGCCTGCCGAACGTGACGATCGTCACGCAGGCGCAGACGACCGAGCTGACCGGCGACGGCAGCAAGCTGAACGGGCTCGTCTACAAGGATCTGCGTTCGGGCGAAACGAAGCGGGTCGATCTCGAAGGCGTGTTCGTGCAGATCGGCCTCGTGCCGAACACCGAATGGCTGAAGGGCACGGTCGAACTGTCGAAGCACGGCGAGATCGTCGTCGATGCGCGCGGTGCGACGTCGGTGCCGGGCGTGTTTGCCGCCGGCGACGTGACGACGGTGCCGTTCAAGCAGATCGTGATCGCGGTGGGCGAAGGCGCGAAGGCATCGCTCGGCGCGTTCGATCACCTGATCCGGCAGGACGCGACGCCGGCTACGGCCGACGCGCCGCAGGCCGAAGAAGCGATCGCCGCGTAACGCGCGACGCACCGCACAGGTTCGTCTCTCTTGGCCCCGCATGCCCTGGTCGGCGTGCGGGGCTCTTTTTCATCCGGTGCGGAGCAGCACGGCGCGCGCGCTGCGGCGCCCTGCTCACTGGGTCGCGCCGGGCCCGGCGTTCGCCGGTGCAGGCGCCTTGATATTGCTCGACTGCCTGACCAGCTGGTCGGTCATCGCGGCAGCGACCGAATTCGCCCCCGCCGACGTGTGCTGCCGATCGCCGCTCGGCGTCGCCACGTATTGCGGCGCCGGCAACGACGGATCAAGCTTCGCCGATTCACGCACGAGCGCAGCGGTTTCAGGGGTTTCGGATTTCCTGGCGGACGGTGCTGCCGCGTGCCGCTCGAGCCCGTCGCGCTTGCGCGCGGCGTGCTGCGGAGGCTGATACGCCGCCTGCTGGCTCGGCCGGGCTGCCTGCGCAGCCTGGGCCGGCGGTGCCGATTGCGCAGATTGCGCCGGCTGGGCCGGTTGCGCTGCTTGTACCGGCGCTTGTACAGGTTGCGCGGGCTTGGCCTTAGGCGGGGTCGCATCCTCCGGCTCGACCGTCACGACATGGACGGTCGGTGGCGGCGCACTCGGCTTCGCCGGTTTTGCCGGTTTCGCCGGTGCGGCGATGACCGGCGCGACGGCGGCGGAGGCCGGTGCCGCATTCGTACGCGCAGCGGCCGCGGCAGGCGGCGCTACGGCCGCTGGTTGCGGCACCGCCTCGTCCACATGCGCGGACGGGACGGCGACGGGCGCGGGCGGCGCGATCGTGCCTTGTGCGGTGTGACCGTCGTTCGCCGCGGTCACGGCGGCGGCAGGTGCTGCGGCATCGCCGATGCCGGCTTCCGCGATCGCGCGGTGGTCCGCACGCAGGAGCATCACGTAGCCGCTGCCTGCCGCGGCAACCAGCAGACCGCCGGCGATCATCAATGTCTTACGGGTACGAGTCATGCTTGCTCACCGATCCAAATCGACGTGAACAAGCCATGATACGCGTGCGTTCGCGCATGATCCCGCACGAATACAATTGGTTGCATTGACGTCGACCCCAAGAGCGCGGAGGCCGTATGATGCTGCGCGCCCTATCGTCTGACGGTTCGGCACCGTCTGCCTTTCGCCATCAGATGCAGAAGATCGCGACCGCGATCCCGCCGAACAGCGCCCACTTGACGACGTAGTACACGGTGCGATTCCACGCCTTCAGCCGCTTGCCGGCGCGGCGAATCGCATACAGGTACTTGAATGCATGATTGAGCCCGCCCGTGCGGTCGCCCGTTTCGTTCGGCGACGCGGCCGCGCGCATCAGCAGGTGCCCGAACGCATCGTTGATGCGCTGCGCCCAACGATATTTCATCGGGCGGTCGATGTCGCAGAACAGGATCACGCGATCGTGCGCGGTGCGATTCTCGGCCCAGTGCAGATAGGTCTCGTCGAACATCACGGCCTCGCCGTCGCGCCATGCATACGACTCGCCGTCGACGACGATCCGGCACGCGTCGTCGTTCGGCGTGTCCAGCCCGAGGTGGTAGCGCAGCGAGCCCGCATACGGATCGCGATGCAGGCCGAGCTTGCCGCCCGGCGGCAACTGCGCGAACATCGCGGCCTTGATCGACGGAATCCGCGACAGAATCTCGACCGTGCGCGGACACAGCGCCTGCGCGGACGGATGCGGCGCGTCGTACCACTTCAGATAGAAGCGCTTCCAGCCGTTGCGAAAGAACGAATTGAAGCCGATGTCGTTGTACTCGCCCGACGCCTTGATCCGGCTGGCATCGCGCAACGCGAGCGCCTCCTCGCGGAAGGTCCGCCATTCGCGCTGCAGCACGGCGAGTTCCGGAAAGTGCCGCGTGTCGAGAAACGGCGTGGTCGGCACCGACGAGAACGCGTAGGAAAAGCAGTTCAGCGGCGCGGTGAAGGTCGAGTGATCGGATAGTTGCCTGAACAACCTGTGCCGAACCTTGCCGCGCCGGTGCGTATGGACGACACACGCAATGAACACGATCAACAGGACCCAGCGCATCGATATTTCCCCCGTAAGTTGTTTTACGGAATTCTAGGTACGGGGAAAATTTCCTGCGCTGAAGCGCAGGCGGTGCGAGGTGCGTCGGCAAGACGCGCAGAGGTTGCCGATCGAATCAGGCCGGCACACCGAAAAGCCCGTGCCGACGGGCTTTTCGACGCAACCGGATTGCGCGCGCGGCATGCTGCCGACCCGCGTGCATGCGGCGATTATTCCGGAAACGGTAACTCAGTTTGTCCGTCAGCGCGCATACCGAACGTGTTGAGCGTCATCGCCACGAGCGCGTAATAGCCGAGCAGCGCGACGAGGTTCACCACGGTCTCGTGGCCGAATCGCGCCTGCGCGCGCGCGAACGTCGCGTCGCTCACGCGCCGCGTGTCGTACAGCTCGGTCGCGAACGCATGGATCAGCGCATCGTCGTCCGATTCGAATGTCGGCTCGACGCCACGGCGGATCGCTTCGGCCGTCGCGGCCGGCACGCCGGCATCGAGCGCGATCGGATGGTGGATGTGCCACTCGGCCTGCGAGCGCCAGCGCGCGGCCGTCACGAGAATCGCGAGTTCCGACAGCCGCAGCGGCAAACCCGTGCGATAGCGGCAGAACGCGCCGAGCCGCTGCGCGTGCTGCGCAAGCTCGGGGCTCGCGATCCAGCCGAGGAACGGCCCGTTCAGGTTGCCGCGCGGGCCGCTGAGAATGTCCGCGAGCACGGCCTTCTGCTCGTCGGTGGCCGATGCGGGATCGAAGGGAGGCAGTCTGTCAGTCATGGCGAGGGTTCGGTGAGGTCGTGATTCACGCGCCGGCCGACGCGAGTGCCGCGTCGATCGCGCCGGACAGCCGCTCGACGATCGTGTCGATCTGCTGCGCGGTGCAGACGAACGGCGGCGCGACCAGGATGTGATCGCCGTGCACGCCGTCGATCGTGCCGCCCATCGGATACACCATCAGGCCGCGCTGCATCGCCTCGCGCTTGACCGCCGCATGCAGCTTCAGCGCGGGATCGAACGTCGCCTTGCTGTCGCGATCGCGCACGAGCTCGACGCCGACGAACAGCCCGCGGCCGCGCACGTCGCCGACATGCGGATGCGCACCGTACTGCTCGCGCAGCGACGCCCGCAGTTGCTCGCCGCGCGCCTGCACGTTGTCGAGCAGCTTCTCTTCGGCGATCACGCGCTGCACTTCGAGCGCGGCCGCACAGGCGGTTGCGTGGCCGAGATACGTGTGGCCGTGCTGGAAGAAGCCCGAGCCGTCGACGATCGTCCGGTAGATGCGATCGCTTACCAGTGTCGCGCCGATCGGCTGGTAACCCGCGCCGAGCCCTTTCGCGATCGTCAGCAGGTCGGGCGCGACTCCGTCTTCGTCGCATGCGAACAGGTAACCGGTACGCCCCATCCCCGACATGATTTCATCGAGAATCAGCAGCACGCCGTACTTGTCGCACACCGCGCGGATCTTCTTCAGGTAGGTACGCACCGGCGGCACCGCGCCGGCCGTCGCGCCGACCACCGTCTCCGCGACGAACGCCGCGACGTTTTCCGCGCCGAGTTCGACGATCTTCTGCTCCAGTTCGTCGGCCAGGCGCTGCGCATACGCTTCGTCGGTTTCTCCCGCCTGCTGGTCGCGATACGCATAGCACGGGCTCACGTGGTGCGCTTCGATCAGCAGCGGCAGGAACGGCTCGCGCCGCCATGCGTTGCCGCCGATCGCGAGTGCGCCGAGCGTGTTGCCGTGATAGCTCTGGCGGCGTGCGATGAAATGGCGGCGTTGCGGCTCGCCCTTTTCGACGAAATACTGGCGCGCAAGCTTCAATGCGGCTTCGACCGCCTCCGATCCGCCCGACACAAAATACACGTGTTCGAGGCCGGCCGGCGCGGCCTCGACGAGCCGGTCGGCCAGCTCCTCGGCCACCTCGGTCGTGAAGAACGACGTATGCGCATACGGCAGTTGCTGCGCCTGCCGCTTGATCGCATCGATCACGCGCTGGTTGCTGTGCCCGAGGCACGACACGGCCGCGCCGCCGCATGCGTCGATATAGCGTTTGCCGGTCGAATCGATGATCTCGATGCCGTCGCCTGCGACGGCGACGGGCAAGGTGGCGCGCGGAGCGCGATGGAAAACGGTCGTCATGCGTTGCCTCATGGTCAGGACGCGCGGGGCGCGTGCGCGGACGGCACGATGCGCGTCGCGAAGCGCTGCGTGCCGTGTTGATGAACGGTGAAGTCGATCGCGGTGTCGCGAATCGCGAACACGGCGGTCGCCAGCGTGTTTTCGTCGTCGGGATCGGCCGGATCGTCGCGATAGATCGGCAGCCCTTCCGGTGCGCGATCGCCGAGCACGCGCAGCAGCGCGGCTTCGTCGATCGCATCGATGGCCGGCGTCAGCGCATCGACGCGCCGCTGGCGATCGCCGGACGATTGCGTGACGATCTGCGCTTCTGCCTCGCAGCCCGGATGCACGAGATGATTCGCGTGGCCGCTGAGTTGCGAAACGTCGACGACCGAACAGCGCGCGACGCTCGCCTCGATGCTCAGGAGCCGCGTATCGCCGGTCGCGCCGAGCGTGTGGTGAAAGCCGCTCGCGCGCGCATGGGTGCGCAGCGCGTCGGCGGCTGCGTCGAGCGACGTCGCATCGAGCACCGCACGCGCGAGGATCATCCGCGGCACGCCGGCCGCGGGCGTGCGGATCCGCAGGTTGTTGATCGCCTGCGCGATGCCCGCGCGGTTCGCGGCGAACGTATGGCCGGGCAGCGAGCCCGGGTAATAGAAGCTGATGAAGCCCGGCTTGCCCTGCGGCTGCACGTCGACCAGCAGGCAGCGCTCGCGCAGGTACGGATCGCCGTCCTCGTTGTGCGCGATCCAGCGCGTGCCGTGCGCGTCGCGCCCGGCGAGCGTCGTGCAGCCGTCCGGCGCGTTATGGATCAGTTCGCCGCGGCAGTTCCACAGGAAGATGTCCTCCGCCGGCCAGCCGACGCCCGCCGCGATCCCGTCCAGTTCCGCGACGAGGTCGGGGTACGCGGCCAGCGCGGCCTGCCGCAGCGCGGCGACGAACGGATGGCCGCGCCAGCGGCGCACGGCCTGCCATGCGCTGCTCTGCTGCATGTACGCATCGAACACGGGGCGGGCAAGCTCGCCGAGACGCACGCCGATGTCGAATGGCGTGCCGGCGATGACGGGAGAAAGGGAAAGCGGCATGTCGGGCAATTCGGTTTCGTTCAGGACACGTGTTTCAGGAATTCCTTGAGGCGCGGTGTCGGCGGCCGGTCGATCAGGTCGACCGGATGGCCGTCCTCGGCGATGCCGCCCTGATCCATGAACAGGAGCCGCGTGCCGACCCGCTTCGCGAAGCCGATCTCGTGCGTGACGACGATCATCGTCATCCCTTCGGTTGCGAGATCCTGCATCACTTTCAGCACTTCGTGGCGCAATTCCGGATCGAGCGCGGAGGTGGGCTCGTCGAACAGCATCAGCCGCGGCCGGATCGCGAGCGCACGCGCGATCGCGACACGCTGCTGCTGGCCGCCCGACAGCTCCGACGGGTAATGATTCGCGCGCGATTCGAGGCCCACCTTGTCGAGCAGCGCCATCGCCTGGTCGCGCGCGTCGGCGCGCGACGCGCCGCGCACCTGGATCGGCCCGAACATCACGTTCTCGAGCGCGGTCATCTGCGGAAACAGGTTGAACTGCTGGAACACCATGCCGGCCTCGAGCCGGATGTTGCGAATCGTCGATGCGTTGCCGCGCACGCTCTGGCCGTCGACCAGCAGCTCGCCGCCGGTGATTTTCTCGAGCGCGTTGATACAGCGCAACATCGTCGACTTGCCCGAGCCCGACGGACCGATCACGACCACGACTTCGCCCGCGTCGATCTTCAGGTCGATATGCTTGAGCACCGGCACATGGCCGAAGCTCTTCGACACGTTCTGGAATTCGATCATGCTCATAGGATCCTCATGCGCTTTTCGACGAGCCGCAGCGTCAGCGTCATCGCGCCGGTCAGCATCAGGTAGATGATGGCCACCGCGGTCCAGATTTCGACGGCCTGGAAATTGCCGGCAATGATTTCCTGTCCCTTGCGCGTCAGTTCGCCGACGCCGATCACGATGAACAGCGACGTGTCCTTCAGGCTCACGATGCACTGGTTGCCGAGCGGCGGAATCAGCCGGCGGAACGCGAGCGGCCCGACCACCTTCAGCAGCACGCGCGGCATCGACAGGCCCATCGCGAGCCCCGCTTCCGTCAGCCCCTTCGGGATCGACAGCAGCGCGCCGCGCACCACTTCCGCGAGATACGCGCCGGAATTCACCGTGATCGCGATGATCGCGGCCGTCAGTCCGTCGATGCGGATATGCGCGAGCAGCGGCAGCGCGAAGTACAGGAACATCACCTGCACGACGATCGGCGTACCGCGGATCAGTTCAATATAAACCTGTGCGAGCACGTTCATCGCCTTCGGTCCGTATGCGCGGAACATGCCCGCGATCATCCCGACGACGAACCCGCCCACCAGCCCGAAAAATGCGATGAACACCGTCAACCGGACCCCGTCCATCAGGTCCGGCAACGCCGCCCAGATCGCCGACCAATCGAAATTCACGTGTCGCTCCCCGTTCGATTCAAGACCGGCGCGGCCGCCCGGCCGCGCCCTGTTGCGCCGTCACGCTCACAGCTTCGGCGGCTCGGCGCCGAACCACTTCTTGTAGATCTGCGCGTAGCGGCCGTCGGACTTGATCTTCACGAGCGACGCGTTGACCTTCGGCACGAGCGGGCTGCCCTTCGGGAAGCCGATCCCGTACTTGTCGCCGCTCACCGGCTGGCCCGCGACCTTCACCTTGCCCTTGCCTTCGTTGTTCACGAAGAACAGCACGTTCGGCGTGTCGTGCATCGCCGCGTCGACGCGGCCGGCCTCGAGCGCGAGGTACGCCTGGTCGATGTTCGGGAACTGGCGGATCTCCTTCGGCTTCAGGTGCGCCTTGATCCAGTCGATCGTCGCGGTGCCCGTCTTCGCGGCGATCACCTTGCCGTTCAGGTCGTCGATCGACTTGATCGACGTATTGTCGGCCTGCACCATCGCCGCGAGCCCGCTGTCGTAGTACGGCGCGGAGAAGTCGATCGCCTTCTTGCGCTCTTCCTTGATGGTCATCCCCGACAGCGCGACGTCGATGTTCTGCGTCTGCAGCGCCGGGATCAGGCCCGCGAAATCCATCGGCTGGATCGTGTATTTCCAGCCCTGGTCCTTCGCGATCTCCGCCCACAGGTCGAGATCGAAGCCGACGTACTTGTCGCCCTGCTTGAACTCGAACGGCATGAACGACGTATCGGTCCCGACGACGAGCGTCTTGGTATCCGCGTGCGCGATGCTGGCGCCGAGCGCGGCGACCACCGCGACGGCTTTCAGGAAGGAACGACGACTCATGGCTTTTCTCCGCATGGTTGAGCGATGTAACCGGCCGGCTGGCCGGGGAACGACGACATCAAGCCGCACCGCAACATGCGATGTTGAATTAGACCTTAGTGCAACAAGTGTTGTCAACACGGATACTACGACAACAAAAAAACGCGCAACAAGTAATTGCATCGAGACAAACCCGCGCGGGACGGGCGGGATTGGTCAGAGGAAAAGGCGGGGGAATGACGGCGGGAGCGCGCGGCGGGCCCTGGACTCGGGGATGAGGCGGGCGAGCGGTATTTGCCGGCAACCGCCGCCGCTCAACGAACGGAATGAACCGCGAGCGGCAACGCCGCCCGGCATGACTTCAACGCGACGTTACGCCGCCACCCCGCTCGCCTGATGCGAAACCAGCCGCGCATACGCACCCTGCCGCGCGATCAGCGCCGCATGCGTTCCCGCCTCGATGATCCTGCCGTGCTCGAGCACGAGGATCGTGTCCGCGTTGCGCACGGTCGACAGCCGGTGCGCGATGATGATCGACGTCCGCTGCGCCATCAGATCCTCCAGCGCCGCGCGGATCTGCTGCTCGCTGATCGTGTCGAGGTGGGACGTCGCTTCGTCGAGGATCAGCACCGGCGCATCCTTCAGGAACGCACGGGCGATCGCGACGCGCTGGCGCTGTCCGCCGGACAGCTGCACGCCGCGCTCGCCGACCCGCGTCTCGAGCCCGTCGGGCAGCCGCGCGACGAATGCGCCCAGCGCCGCGTGGTCGATCGCGCGCCGGACGTCCTCGTCCGATGCATCGTGCGCTGCGAGGCGGATGTTCGCCTCGAGCGTGTCGTTGAACAGATAGGTATCCTGCGCAACCAGCGCGATGTGCCGGCGCAGATCGTCGAGCCGCAGATCGCGCAGGTCGACGCCGCCCAGCGTCACGCGCCCGTGCTGCGGATCCCAGAAGCGCAGCAGCAGGCTCGCGACGGTCGACTTGCCGGCGCCCGATGCGCCCACCAGCGCGACCGTGCTGCCGGGCGGCACCTCGAAACTCACGCGATCGATCGCCGGCACGCCGCGGCCCGGGTACGTGAAGCCCGCGTTCTCGAACCGCACGGTCGCGTCGCCGGACAGCGCATGCGCGCCGTCGACGACCGTCACCGGCTCCTTCTCGAGCGCGCGCAAGCGCCGCGTCGATGCAATCGTGTCGGCCAGCTGCCGCGCGACCTGGCCGATCTCGGCCACCGGCATGAAGGCGGCCACCGCGACCAGCACCAGCAGCGGCAACGCTTCGTGCGCGAACCAGCCGCGCGCGCACAGCAGCGCACCGAGCGCCGCGACGGCCAGCCCGCCGAGCCCGCTCGCGACTTCGAGCGCGGCGCTCTGCGCCGACAGATCGTCGAGCAGCTTCGCGCGCTGCTGCCGGTACGCGTCGGCTTGCGCGACGAACGCGGCACGCCGACGCGCGAGTGCCTGGAACGCAGTCAGTTCCGCGAGCCCCTGGATCGTTTCGGTCAGGTGCGCGCCGAGCAGGCCGAGCGCCTCGCGTGCGCCGGTGCCGAGCCGGTCGACGTCGCGCCGCGCCAGCACGGGCGCCAGCCCGGCCCACAGCAGGAACGGCAGCAACACCAGCGCGAGCGGCCAGGCGACCGACGCGAGCAGCACCAGCACGCCGGCCGGCACCAGCACCGCGACGAACGCCGGCGCGAGCGTATGCGCATAGAAGTATTCGACGGTCTCGACGTCCTGCGTCGCGAGCGCGACCAGATCGCCGGAACGGCGCCGCAGCAAACCGGCCGGCGCGAGCCGTTCGAGCGTCGCGAACAGCGCGATGCGCATCTCGGCGAGCAGCCGGTACGCGATGTCGTGCGCGAGCCACGATTCGAGCCAGTGCAGCACCGCCGCGACCGGCGCGACGACCAGCAGCGCCGCGACGAGCGCGCCGTTCGCGTGCCCGTCCGACACGCCGCCGACCACCCGCGCACCGATCACGCCGACGCCGATGAACGCGAGCACGCGGCCGATCCCGAACAGCACGGTCAACACGACCTTGCCCTTCCACGGACCGACGAAGCGCAGCAGCGCGCGCAGCGTTTCGGGCCAGCCGATCGTCGCCGCGTCGTCGTTCAGCGGCCTGACCTGCGGGCCCGATGCAGCACGCGCGCCCGCGCCGCCGGCCATCGCGGCCGTGCCGACGGCTTCGGCGGCTGCCTCCAGCTGCGGCCCCATCAGCTGGCGATACGGGCCGTCGCGCGCGATCAGTTCCGCGTGCGTGCCCGCGTCGACCACCCGCCCCTGGTCGAGCACCAGGATGCGATCGGCGCCGATCACGCTGGACAGCCGGTGCGCGAGCACGAGCGTCGTACGCCCGCGCGTGAGCCGGTCGAGCGCCTGCTGGATCAGCGCTTCGTTCTCCGCATCGACCGACGACAGCGCCTCGTCGAGCAGCAGGATCGGCGCATCGCGCAACAGTGCGCGCGCGATCGCGATTCGCTGGCGCTGGCCGCCCGACAGCATCAGCCCGCGTTCGCCGATGCGCGTCGCATAGCCGTCGGGCAGCGCCGAGATGAAATCGTGCGCGTTGGCGGCTCGCGCGGCCGCGATCATGTCCGCGTCGCTCGCGTCGGGACGGCCGAGCCGCAGGTTGTCGGCGACGCTGCCGTCGAACAGCGTCGCGTCCTGCGCGACCACCGCGATCATCTCGCGCACCTGATCGGCGTCGAGCGTGCGCACGTCGTGCCCGCCGATGCGGATCGTGCCGCCCTGCGCATCGTGCTGGCGCAGCAGCAGGCGCACGATGGTCGACTTGCCCGCGCCGCTCGGGCCGACGATCGCGACCGTCTCGCCTTCGCGCACCGTGAAGCCCAGCGCCGCATGCGCATCCGCGCGACGCCCCGGATACGCGAAGCTGACGCCGTCGAACACGATCTCCGGCCGCAGGTGCGGCACGCGCGGCGCCGCGGCGGCCGGCGTGTCGCTGCCCGCATCGAGCAGCGCGTGAATCGCGTTCGCCGCCGACTGGCCGATCATCCCCTGGTGCAGCACGCCGCGCAGGTCGCGCAGCGGCCGGAAGATTTCGCTGCCGGCCATCAGCACGATCAGCAGCGCCTCGAGGCTCATGTCGCCGTGGCGCACGCGCCATGCGCCGACCGCGATCGCCGCCGCCGCGCCGAGGCCCGTGCCGAGATCGGTGAAGAGCCGCGTCAGCAGCCCGAGCGCGAGCACCCAGAACGTGCTGTCGGACAATGCGCGCGCCTTCGCCGCCAGCTTCGCGCCGAACGCGCCGCTCTGCCCGAACGCCTTCAGCGTCGGCAGGCCCTGCACCGCGTCGAGAAACTCCTCGCCGAACGCCTTGAACGCGGCCGAGCGGGCGAGCGCCGCGCGCCGGTCGGCGCGATGCACGAGTTGCGGCAGCGCGAGCGTGACGAGCGCCGCGACCAGCAGGATCGCGGCCGTCGGCACGTCCCACCATGCGAGCACCGCGAAGATCATCACCGGCGCGCACGCGGCGATCACGAGCTGCGGCAGGTAGACGCCGAAGAAGGTCTGCAGCTGCTCGACGCCGTCGACGACGGCCAGCATCACGCCGCCCGTGCGCTCGCCGCTGAACCATGCGGGGCCGAGCGCCGCGATCCGGTCGAACAGCCGCGCGCGCAGCGTGGACTGTACGCGCCCGGCCGTGTGCTGCGCGAGCACCGTGCGACGATGGTCGAGCCATGCGCGCAGCAGCACGCAGGCCGCGGTTGCAACGGCGGTTTCGGCGATATCGCGCGCCGGCGCGCCGGCAAAGACGAGCGCGAGCACGCGGCCGAGAAACACGAACCGCAGGATGCCGACACCCATCGCGAGCAGCCCGAGCGCGACCGCGGCGGCGACCCGCCAGCGCAATCCCGCCATCATCGCCCATAGTCGTCGGTCGAAATACATGAAGCCCTCCGGTCGGTTTTTCGTTGCGATTCGATTGACCGGACCAAGGCTACCCGCCCCCCCGACGCGCGGCAAAAGATGATTTTTCAACGGGTGTTGAGTCAACTACAATACCCCGCATGTCGCACCTCCCTCCCCTCAGCGCGCTGCGTGCTTTCGAGGCGGCCGTCCGCCTCGGCGGGTTCGCGCGCGCGGCGGCCGAGCTGAACGTGTCGACGAGCGCGATCAGTCACCAGATCCGCGCGCTCGAGGAATCGCTGGGTGCCCGCCTGCTCGAACGCAGCACGGGGCTCGGCGGCATCGGCCTCACGCAAGCGGGCGCCCGCCTGCTGCCGGCCGTCAGCGATGCGCTGTCGAAGCTGACCGACGCGTGCGCCGAGATTCGCGGCACCACCGCGCAACGGCTGACGGTGTCCGCCAACGCGCCGTTTTCGTCGATGTGGCTCGCGCGCCGTCTCGCGGAATTTTCGTCGCTTCATCCCGACACGCCGCTGCATGCCATCGTGGTCGACGACGAACCGGATTTCGCGCGCAGCGGCGTCGATCTCGCGATCGTGCACGTGCCCGCGCACCGGCTGCGCGCCGACGACGACATCCTGATGCGGGAAACCGTGTTCCCGGTGTGCAGCCCCGAGCTGTTCCCGTACGCATCCGGGTACGTGTGCCGCTCGCGGCTGCTGCAGGAGATGCACGAGGACAGCCCCGAGATCGACTGGCGCAACTGGGCCGTGCACTTCGGCCTGCCGGACGACTTCGAGACGAAGATCGTCCGTTACAGCAGTTTCAGCCAGGTGATCGGCGCGGCGGTGGGCGGCGCGGGCATTGCGCTCGGCCGTGTGCCGCTGATCGAGCCCGAACTGCGCAGCGGCCGCCTGGTGCCGCTGGTGCCGGGCCTCGAGCGCGATGCGTCGTGGCGCTTCGTGCTGCGCCGCAATCCGTCGGCACGGCACCGGTTGCTCGATCCGTTGATCGCGTTCCTGCGCCGCGAAGCCGATGCCCCGCCGCTCCAGCGCGCGAAGATCGTTGCACCCGCATCCAACGACAGTCACGCGCGCGACGCGGGCGGTGCGTAGCGCGCCCGCATCCGGATGCCGGCGCGCGTGTCGGCAGTCCGTTGCGGCGTCACGGCTTCGCGAAGAACAGCACATCGATCAATGACAGGGGCACGTAGCGCTTGGCACTGCGCCGCGCCGTTCGCGCACCGGTTTTCTGGAGGGGAGACTCGGCAAGGCAGGCTGGCGAAGGCCGTGTCGACATGGGTCCGGCACAAAAAATTCCACCAAATCGCCGACAAATACGTTAATTAAAACTGGTCGAACACCAATAAGATAGCGCTCAACACTGGCTGGGTGCGCAACGCACCGGCCGCTGACCCGCGCCCCCGCGCGCGTACCGAACGACTTTCGACCCGAGCCCGCCCATGCCCCGTCCCATCGTCGCCCATATCCGTCCCGACGCCGTCCGCCACAACCTCGACTTCATCCGCCGCACCGCCGCGCAATCGCGCGTATGGGCCGTGATCAAGGCCAACGCCTACGGTCACGGGATCGAGCGGATCTACCCGGGCCTCGCGGCCGCCGACGGCATCGCGCTGCTCGATCTCGACGAAGCCGTGCGTGTGCGGGAACTCGGCTGGGACAAGCCGGTGCTGCTACTCGAAGGCATCTTCGAGCCGGCCGACGTCGAACTGGCCGATCGTTACCGGCTGACGGTGGCCGTGCACTGCGACGCGCAGCTCGACCTGCTGATCGCCGCGAAGCCTCGGCAACCGATCGACATCCAGCTGAAGATGAACTCCGGGATGAACCGGCTCGGCTACCGGCCCCACGCATTCCGTGCCGCGTGGGAGCGCGCCGCGGCCGCGCCGTCGATCGGCAAGATCACGCTGATGATGCATTTCGCAAACGCCGACGAAGGCGAAGTCGACTGGCAGCTCGAGCAGTTCGATGCGGCCACCGCCGGGATTCCGGGCGAGCGCTCGACATCGAATTCGGCGGCCGTGCTGTGGCATCCGCGCGCGCATCGCGACTGGGTTCGGCCTGGCACGATCCTGTATGGCGCGTCACCGACCGGCGCGTCGCGGCATATCGCCGACACGCCGCTGATGGCCGCGATGACGCTGACCAGCAAGATCATCGGCGTGCAGACGCTCGCGCCGGAAGAAACGGTCGGCTACGGCCGCCGCTTCACCGCCGACCAGGCGATGCGGATCGGCGTCGTCGCGTGCGGCTATGCGGACGGCTATCCGCGCCACGCGCCGACCGGCACGCCGATCGCGGTGGACGGCGTGATGACGCGCGTCGTCGGCCGCGTGTCGATGGACATGCTGACCGTCGATCTGACGCCGTGCCCGGACGCGGGCATCGGCTCGAGCGTCGAGCTGTGGGGCGATCAGGTGAAGGTCGACGACGTCGCGGAAGCCAGCGGCACGATCGGCTACGAGCTGATGTGCGCGCTCGCGCGCCGCGTGCCGGTCGTGGTCGTGCCGTCCGGCGCGTCGACGGTGCAGCCGGCGCCGCGCACGGGCAGCTACGGGCGATAACCGGGGCGCGGATGCGGCGGCACGCTCGCGGGTCGCTGCGCATCCGGACGCTCGGAATCCGCTTGCGGGCCGCGTCGGGCGGTCCGCTTGTTTTGTGCGGTCTGCTTTTGCGGCCTGCTTTTGCCGCATGTACCGACGGCGAAGCACAGGCGGGACGCAGCGCGCAACCGGTCCACGGGCGCCACACACTACGAACTACGAACTACTCACGCCACGTCGGCTTGCGCTTCTCGAGGAACGCATCGATCCCCTCGCCGGCGTCCTCTTCCATCATGTTGCGCGCCATCACGTCGCCCGCAAAAGCGTATGCGTCGTCCAGCGGCAGTTCTCGCTGCCGGTAGAACATCTGCTTGCCGTAGCGCACCGCCGCCGGGCTCTTCGCGACGATCTCCGCGACCTTGCGCGCGACGGCCGCGTCGAGCGCATCCTCGGGCACGGCCTCGTTGACGAGCCCCCACGCGGCGGCCGTCGCCGCATCGATGAAACGCCCGGTGACGAGCATGTCGAACGCGCGCTTCGCCGACACGTTGCGGCTCAACGCAACGGCGGGCGTCGAACAGAACAGCCCGACGTTGATACCCGACACCGCGAAGCGCGCGGTGTCGGCCGCCACGGCGAGGTCGCACGCGGCGACGAGCTGGCAGCCGGCCGCCGTCGCGATGCCCTGCACGCGCGCGATCACCGGCACCGGCAGCGCGCGCATCGCGAGCATCACGCGGCTGCATTGCGCGAACAGTGTGCGGTAATAATCGAGTTCGGGCTTGCCGCGCATCTGCCGCAGGTCGTGGCCCGCGCAGAATGCCTTGCCCTGCGCGGCGAGCACGACACAGCGCACGTGCGGATCGGCGGCCAGCGAATCGAACGCGTCCTGCAGGCTCGCCAGCATCGCCTCCGACAACGCGTTGAACTGTTGCGGCCGGTTCAGCCGCAGCGTGACGACGCCGTCGTGGGCCTCGCTCAGCAGGATCGGCTCGGCTGTCTCGTGAATGGGTTCCATGATGCTCCGCTCGATGGGGTTCGATCGGACGCGAACCGGCGGCACGGGCAACACGCGTCCGGATTCGCGATCGACATGATCACGAATCGTCCTCCAGTTTGCGCGCGACGTCCAGCGAAGCGGACGGACCGCCGGCGCAGCAGACGTTCGCGGGAATCGGGCGGCGCGCCACTCGCGTGCGTGGTCAGGGCCGCGTGCAGGAGCGCACATCGCGAATTTCGACCGTCGCGCCGCCCTGAATGCAGATCGCACCGCCCTGCGCGTACCCGGCATGCTCGCCTGCGAACATCCCGTTGCAACCGGCGACGCAGCGGTCGCGCGTCCCGAATCGCAAACTCGAACACGCAACCGGTATCGGGCCCGCTCCCGCCGAATATCGGCTCAGCCCGCGAGCTTCTTCAGCGCGTCGAGCACCGCATCGCCCTTGAACGGCTTCACGATCCAGCCCTTCACGCCGGCGGCCTTGCCGCGCTCCTTCATCGCCGGGCTGCTTTCGGTCGTCAGCATCACCACGTTGACCGACGTGTTCGCCAGCTCGCCGCGGATCTTCTCGACCATCGTCAGGCCATCCATGTTCGGCATGTTCACGTCGCTGATCACGAGACGCACGCCGGGTGTCGCCTTGAGCTTCGCGAGCCCGTCCTTGCCGTCCACCGCCGTCGCGACGTCGAGCCCGTGATTGCGCAGGAAACCCGCGACTTCGTCGCGCACCGTGCCCGAATCGTCGACCACCAGAATCTTTGCCATGCCGTCTTCCCCTTTCGTCGTTGCCGACTTCAACATTCAAAACAGTTCGAGTTCGCCCGCTTCCACCATTGGCCCCACGTCCTGCACAGATTCGCGGAAATCCTCCGGCGACCAGCTCAGGCTGAACACGAAACGCTGGTCGAGCCGCACCGACCGCCCCGATGCGGGGTCGGTCATCCGGTACTTGAAACAGAGCTGCGGACAGTCGCCGCCGAACGAAATGAACTTCTGCTTGTGATTGACGACGAGCGGCACCTGCACCGGATGGCGCGCAAGGGCCTCCGCGTCGCCGAGATAGCGGTTCTTGAACGCGCCCCACACGAGGTTGGTCAGCTCGCCGAGCACGCTGTTCACGTCGCGGAAATCGGGTGCCCGGCCGTCGTCGCGCGTGCCGCCGATCATGTCGAGCAGCGGCTGCTCGCTCGTCTGCAGCAGCATGTAGCCGCGGCACCATGCGCTTTCCAGCGCGATCAGGCTGAACACCTCGCCGAAGATGATCTGGTCGCGCACGATGCACGGCGTGTCGCGCTCGATCGTCATGCCCGGGAACAGGCTGTCGAGCCGCGCCTCGGTGATCTCCGCGATGCCGCGCACCAGTGCGTTCGGGTAGTCGCGGCCGAACAGGTACTCGTCGATCGCGCGCTTGAGCGGCGTCAGGTCGTCGGCGACGTAGGCCGCGCACGCGACGCGTGCGAGCGCATCGGGCAGCCCGTCGCGCGACGCGTCCCCTGCATTCGACATGCGGCGCAGGATGATCGGCAGCTCGGGGCGCAGCGCATCGATCTGCGTCGCGACGATCGCGCTTTCGTCCGGCGAGCCGCCGTAGTCCTCGGCGAGCAGGATCGCGCCGAGATCGATGTTCGAGCGCAGCACCTTCAGCAGCCGGTTGCGCCGCACGGTCAGGCCGACCAGGTTGTGCTCGTCGCAGAAGCGCTTGAGCGTCGCCGCATGCGCGCGGCTGTCGTCGAGCACGAGCACCTTGCTGACGGGTTGGTCTACGGTCATGTCGCGGAGTCCTCGCAATCGGTCAAAACAGTTCGAGCTCGCCGCCCGTGTCCACGCTCGCCGCTTCCGACACGTGGAAATCGACCGGCGCGTTCGCGCACACGCACAGCGTCGCGCCGATCCGCACGTCGCCGTCGAGCGTCACGTCGTACGCGGCCACGTGGCCGGGATTCAGCGCCTGCAGGTAGTCGATGCTCGCGCCGCTCAGCAGGTAAGGCGTCGACATCCCGAGATCGGGGAACGGCACGGTCAGCGCCTGGTTGATCGCGCCGCAGCACAGGTTCGCGACTTCCATGAACGCTTCGGGCAGCGGCCGCTGCGCGCTCGCGCCGGGCGCCGCCGCAGCGAAATGGCGGCGCGTCGGTTCGTCGTCCCGAAAACGCAGCGCGAGCAGCAGCCGGAAATGCAGCGCCGAGATCGTCAGCACTGCGACGTGTTCCGCGATCTTCGGCATCGCGCGCGACTTCGTGCGGGATGGGTCATGTGACGCACCATGTGCGTCGTCGGCAGCCGGCCGGATCTCGCACGCGCCGCCGGACGCGAGCCGCGTGCGCGCCGCATCGAAGAAGATCCGCTCGAAACCGGCGCGGGCCTGCGCGCTGATCACGCCGCCGCTCCTTCGAGCCGCGCATGCAGCTGCCCCGCCAGCGTCTCGACCGTCGCGAGCGCGGCCGTGATCATCTTGCCGCCGGCCTGGATGTCCTGGAACGTCGCGGCCGTCACGAGATCGTTGCGGTTCAGGCTGTCGCGATAGCTGTTCGACAGTTGCTGCGAGCGCGCGGCAAGCCCGCGCACCTCGCTCGCGACGATCGAGAAGCCGCGTCCCGCGGCGCCCGCGCGCGCGGCCTCGATCGATGCGTTCAGCGAGACGATCGACACGTGCGCGACGATCGCCGACAGCTCCTGGTTCTTCGTGCGCATGTCCTGGTTCTGCGTGGTCAGCGAGATCATCTGCTCGTGCCAGCGCTCGAACGTGCCGGCCAGCCCGCGCAGGCGCGCGGCCTCTTCGGCGAGCTTCGCCGCGTGCTGCGACAGCGCGGCGCGCTCGGCCGCGAGCGCCTGCAGCGCGTCGCGCTGCTCGCCGGTGCCGGCCGCCTCGCGCGCCCGCGTTTCCTCGAGTTCCGTTTCGCGGCGCGTCCATGCCCGTGCGGCTTCCGCATGTGCGGCCGCGGCTTCGTCGGCCCGCGCATCGGCCGCGCCGAGCGCGGCGCGCAACGCGTCCGCTTCGCGCGTCAGCGCGGCAACGTGCCGCGCGCGTGCGATGCGCCACGCGAACGCGGCGATCGCCGCGACCACGAGGCCGCCCGCCAGCGCGGCACCGATCGGGATCATCCACGCTTGCACGATCACTCCGTTGCGTCGACGTTCACGGCGTGCACCGGCTGCCCGATTTCGCGCACCGCAGCGTTGGCCACGCCGTTGACCGCACCGTCCGCCGCGAAACGCGCCGGCAGCGACACGATCGTCTCGAACGCGCGATACGACGCGCCGACGCGATCGTCGGTAAAGCGCAGCGCGATATCGCCGCCGTCGCGCTTCAGGAAGTTGCGCACCGCGTCCATCCCGACGCCGCGCCCCGATACCTCGGTCACCGCGCGCGCGGTCGAGAAGCCCGGGCGGAAGATCAGTTCGGCCACGGCTTCGTCGGTCAACCCGGCTTCGTTGCCGGCGTCGATCCAGCCGCGCTCGCGCGCGATCCCGCGAATCCGGTCGAGCGCGAGGCCGCGGCCGTCGTCGGCGAGCACGAAGCGCAGTGCCTCGCCGTCGACGTCGACCGCGATGTCGATCTTGCCGGCCGGCGCCTTGCCGGCCGCGCGACGCTCGTCGGACGTTTCGATGCCGTGGTCGATCGCGTTGCGCAGCAGGTGCATGAACACGTTCGTCAGCGTCGCGCCGATCTCGCTGCGCACGCGATGGCCGTTGCTGTCGATATGCACGACGGGCGCCGGCTTGCCGAGTTCGGCCGCGAGCGACGGCAGCGATTCGATCACGCCGCCCAGCGCATCGCCGATGCCCTGCGTGCCGAACTGGCTCAACAGGCGGCGCACCGAATCGCGCGCCGCGTGCCAGTCGCCCGCGTTCGCCGGGTCGGCGCCGTCGAGCATGCGCAGGCTCTCGCTGATATGCGCGCGCTCGACCATCAGGTAGTCGGCGCCGCCATGCTGCGCCGCCTCGCCGTGGCGGCCGAGCGTGACCGCGTTGATCGTCGCGTAGCGGTCGACCGCCTCGCGCACGCGGGCGAGGTCGTCCATCAGCGCATCGCGGTTCCACTCGGGGCCGCCGTCGGCGCGGCGCAGCGATTCGTACGCCTGCTCCGCTTCGTGCACGATGTTGGTCAGGTGCTGCAGGCTATACGTGCGCGCATTGCCCTTGATCGTGTGCATGTTGTGAAACAGCGCCGCGACGATCGAGTGATCCGCGCGTTCGTGCTGGCGGATCATCCGCTCGTTCTCGCTGAGGAAACCCTTCGCGCTGTGCACGAAGTCGTGGAACTTGTCCTGGCTGATCGACAGGATCTCGCCGATCATCTCGAGGCGGCGCTGCTGCTCGCCGGCCTGCGCGGTCAGCTCGCGAATCTCCGTCACGTCGCGCACGCACAGCATCAGCCGCACGACCGTGTCGGTCTCGTCGGTGATCGCCGACCAGCTCAGGTCGAGCCATTTCTCGCGGCCGTCCGGCATCCGCTTCGCGACTTCGTTGACGAGCAGGTGCTCGTTGAACGCGAAGTTCATGCTGTCCTCGCCGAGGCACGCATGCACGGCCGCGTCGACCTGCGAGCGCGCGTCGGAACCGATGCCCGAATCGTCGAACACGAGTGCCATCAGGTCGCGGCCGGCGATGTCGTGCGTTTCGAAGATGGTTTCGAGGTAAGCCGAATACTCCGCATGCACGACCCCGCCTTCGACGACGGTCAGGATCCCCTGCTGCATGTTCTGCAGCATCGCCTGGATGTCGGCCGTCTTCTGCTTCAGTTGCGCGGCGTTCTCCTGGATCTTCTCGATCATCCCGTTGAACGCGACGATCGAATGGCCGATCTCGTCCATCCGGCCCACCGGCACGCGGCGCGTGAAGTCCTGGCTCGTCGCGATCTCGCTCATCGCCGTCTGCATCCCGATCAGCGGACGCGTGATCTGGCGATACAGCACGAAGCCGAGCGCGGTCAGCAGCACGACCACCGTGCCCGCCACCCCCGCGATCGCGGTGGCCGTCGTCGCGAGCATGCCGTTCAGCGCACGGATCGCGTCGTCCTTCTGGCGGTTCTTCTCGACGCGCAGCGTGTCGACGATGCTTTCGAGTTCGTCGCGATACTGCGCGACGTTCGCGAACAGGTACGCCTGCGCCATCTCGGGCTTGCCGTCGGTCTTCATCTTCACGGTGTCGTCGATCGCGGCGAAGTAGTTCGCGGCGCTGTCCTTCGCCTGCGCGACGAGGCCTTCCTGCGCGCGGCCGACCGCCGATTTCGCCTGGGCGTCGAGCGCGGCGCGCAGCGCACCCTGCTTCGCCTTCAGTTCGTCGCGCGCCTGCGCGGCGGTGTTCGCGTCGGGCGCGTACACCAGCGTCATCGTCGCGATCTGGATGTTCTTCACGTCGGCGACGAGATCCGCCGACGCGAGCGCGCTCGGCACGATTCCCTGGGTAACCTGACGCACCTCGGACGCGCTCTTGCGCGTCTGGTACACGGCGTACACGCCGATCGCGGACAACGCGAAAAACGTCAGGACGACTAGCAGCGTAATGCGATGACGGATGGTCATGAGTACAGCTCCCCGCAGCGATCCGGCTTCGATCGCGCTCTGGCCTATTGAAAGAATGTGAGCGGCGAATTATCGGGGATGGTGTATGACCGTCCGATGACTGAAAATCAATCGGCCGTTGAGGAAATCGCAATGATTAATTGCGACGGGAAAATCCTAAAGTTTTCCGCGAATGAGCCGTTAACCTTCGGCGCATCTGGGCTCTGGCCGCTTGCCGGGCAGCGCGGAATAATCGCATCCGGAAATTTATTCTTCGATTCTCGATTCGGCAATTCAATCCGGCCGAATACCGGTGAAACGTTTGCGCATTATCCGTGAATCGAATCGCTCGGGCAGTCATTCACGCGCGATAACGGAGATCATGCGCGAGCCGGACCGGCGGGCCGCATCATTGCCGCTCACGGGTCGAGCGCACCGCCCGACCAGCCTGCCGACGGCCGCGACCCGGTCAGCTTCAACGCGACGTCGCCCTGCGCGACCAGCCGCTCGCGATTGCGCGTGACGATGCGCCCGGCTTGCGGCGCCACCAGCACGTGCTCGCTGCCGGGCACGCCCGGCAGCGCGACGATCCGCGCGATGCGCTCGCCGGCCTCGACCGTCGCGCCGAGTTCGCGTTCGTACACGAGCACGCCCGACACCGGCGCGAGCACGGTTTCCATGTGCGCGATCGGCACGGCGTCGCCATGCCAGTCGCGCACGCCGGCCGGTTCCGCGATCACGCCGCGGCCGCGCAGGAACGCAAGGATGCCGTCGGCATCGCGTTCTGCGAGCGTGTCGGACACGTCGGATTGGCCGCGCAGTTCGATCGTCGCGACGAGTCGCTCGCGCAAACCGCCGTTGCGCGCCCAGTGCGCGGCAATCGCGCCTTCGAACGCGCCGTCGTCGTCCTCGTCCCACAGGATCGCGACGTCCACGCCGAGCGCGGCCGCGAGATCGCGGCCGGCCGGCCACAGATCGCGATGCAGGTATACGTACGGCAGCGCCTCGGAATCGGTATGCAGATCGAGCACAATGTCGGCGTCGCACGCGGCGTCGAACACCGTGCGCTGCCACGCGGCGAACGTCGTCGCGGGCCGGCGCGCCGCAGCCGATTCGTGAAAGTGCCGGTTGAAATTGCGGTGCGTCGCGTCGTGGAAGCGGCCGAGCAGCCGCCCTTGCCGGAACTGCGCGAGCCCGAGCGGATTCGCCTGCGGCACGACCGTCACCGTGCCGCGCAGCGCGCCGCGATCGTGGGCCGCACAAAGTTGCGGCAGCAACCGGTGCAGCACGAGCATGCCGGCGATCTCGTCCGCATGCACGCCGGCCTGCAGGAGTACGCGCGGCCCGTCGCCGCCCGACAGCCGCCACGCGCGGATCGCGAGCGGCTGGCCGCCGTCGCCCGGCACCTGCCACGTCAGCGTTTCGATCATCGTCGCTCCTCCTTCCGGTTCCGGATATGCATCACGACGCCGCGCGCGTTCCCGCCGAGGCTTGCGACGAATGCCGCGATGCGCTCGCACGCGTCGGCGAGCTTCGCATCGTCGACGACGAAGCCGAAGCGCACGAAGCCCGACGCCGTTTCGCCGAACGCGCTCGCATCGAGCAGCGCGACCTGCTTTGCGCGGAACAGCCCCCACGTGAAAGCGTTCGCATCCAGCCCCGTGCCGCGCACGTCGACCATCATGAACATCCCGGCTTCCGGCAGCAGGCAGCGCAGCCCCGGGACGTCGCGCAGGCGCGCGTACGCGAGGTCGCGGCGGCGCCGATACAGCTCGCGCATGTCGGCGACGATCGTGGCCTTGTTGTCGAGCGCGGTCACGGCCGCCTGCTGGACGAAGCCGGGCAGTCCGTACAGCATGCACAGCGCGAGCCGTTCCGCATGCTCGATCAGCTCGATCGGGCCGATCGCCCAGCCGACCCGCCAGCCCGGCATCGCATGCGATTTCGACAGGCTGCCGATCGTCACCGTGCGCTCGGCCATCCCCGGGAGCGACGCGATGCTGACCATGTCGCGCTCGAACGTCAGCTCCGCGTAGACCTCGTCGGACACGACCCACAGGTCGCGCTCGCATGCGAGCCGCGCGATCCGTTCGAGATCGGCGCGCGGCATCACGACGCCGGTCGGATTGCACGGCGTCGCGAAGAAGATCGCCTTCGTGCGCGGCGTCACGGCCGCTGCGAGCGCGTCGACGTCGAGATGAAAACCGCGAGCCGCATCGACCGGCACCGGCACGAGCGTCGCGCCCGACGCGCGCACGCTGGCTTCGTACGTGAGGTACATCGGCTCCGGCACGAGCACCTCGTCGCCAGCCTCGCACAGGCACAGCGCCATCGCGAACAGCGCGTTCTGCGCGCCGGCCGTCACGATCACGTGCTCGGCGCCGACCGCCTGCCCGCACGCCTTCGCATGCTCGCGCGCGATCGCCGCGCGCAGCTCGGCGCGCCCGCGCACTTCGCTGTAGTGCGTATCGCCGCCGCGCAGCGCGGTCACCGCGCGTTCGACGATCACGTCGGGGGTCGGGAAATCCGGATCGCCGACGCTCAGCACGATCGCCGGCTCGCCGGCCGCGACGGCCGCCTGCGCCGCGTAATGAATGTCCCAGGCGGTCGTGCGCTTGCCCTGCAGGCGCTCGACCAGCTTCGAATAGTTCATGTGTTCTCCGGCGCGCGGCGCCCGCCCGGCCGCCGCGCCATCAAGGGTTCGTTCAACGCGGCATGCGCACCGGCACACGCCGCTCGAGCCGGCCGAACGCGCGCTCGATCGCGAACGCGAGCACGACGTAGATCACCGCGATCGCCAGCAGCGGCTCGTAGGTCCGCAAGGTCTGCGCGCGGATGTAGTTCGCGGCGCCGAGCACGTCCATCACCGCGACCGTCGACGCGAGCGCGGTCGATTTCAGCAGCATCACCGTCTCGCCCGCGAGCGTCGGCAGCAGGATCTGGATCGCGCGCGGCAGCCACACGCGCCGCGCGATCATCGACGGGCGCATCCCCATCGCGCGCGCGGCCTCGATCTCGCCCTTCGGCACACCGCGCAGCCCGGCGCGCAGCACTTCGCCGACGTACGCGCCGACGCTGATCACCAGCGCGAACGCGACATACCAGAAGCCGTCGCGCAGGAACGGCCACAGCACGCTGTCGCGCAGCGCGGGCCAGCCGGCGAACAGCGAGCCGACACCATAGTAGATCAGGTAGATCTGCACGAGCAGCGGCGTGCCGCGGATCACTTCGGTGAACGCCTTGCTCACGCGCGCGACGACTGCATTGCCCGACAGCCGCGCGAACGCGACGGCGATCGCGAGCCCGAAGCCGAATACGGCCGACACGACGAGCAGCTTGACGGTGGTCAGCACGCCGAGCAGCAGCAGCGCTCCGTAGGAAGACAGTACGCTCAGATCCATGACATTGATCCGGTTCGGTCGAAAGATGCGTGGAAAGGCGGGACGTGGGTCACGATGCGGGCATCCAGCGGCCGAAGCGCCGCTCGATCTCGCGGAACAGCATGCCCGACAGCGACGTGATCGCGAAATACACGGCCGCGACCATCAGGTAGTAGTGCAGGTACTCGCGCGTCGAACCGGCCGCCTGCTTCGCGGTGTAGAGCAGCTCGCTGTAGCCGACCACGCTGATCAGCGCGCTGTCCTTCACGAGGATCAGCCACAGGTTCGTGAAGCCGGCCAGTGCATACGGTGCCATCGCGGGCAGCGTCACGCGGCGGAACACGAGCGCCGGCGGCGCGCCGAACGCGCGCGCGGCTTCGATCTGCCCGTACGGGATCGCGAGGATCGCACCGCGGATGATCTCGGCCGCATACGCGCCCTGCACGATGCCGAGCACGATCACCGCGGCCGCGAAGCCGTTGACCGCGACCGGCCCGACGCCGATCGCCGTCATCAGCAGGTTGATCGCGTCGGTGCCAGCGTAGTAGAGCAGCAGGATCAGCAGCAGTTCGGGCACCGCGCGGCACAGCGTCGTGTAGCCCTGCGCGAGCCGCTCGAACGCGCGCACGCCGGACAGCTTCGCGACCGCGCCCAGGAGCCCGAGCACGATGCCGACGACGAACGCGCCGAGCGAAATCTCGAGCGTCACGCCCGCGCCCTGCAGCAGCGCGACGCCCCAGCCGTCCGGGTCCATGCCCAGGTAGCTCACCCATCCCCAACCGTCCATGCCGCCTCCTCCGTCCGTGCGTGGCGCCCGTCGGCGCGAAATCGTGCGATCAGTGCGGCCAGAGGTCGATCGGGAAATACTTCTTCGCGATCTGCGCGTACTTGCCCGACGCATGCAGCTGCTCGAGCGCCTGGTCCATCTGCTGCTTGAGCGGCGCATCGGCCTTGCGCATTCCCGCGCCGACGCCGTAGCCGAAGATCGCCGGATCCATCTTCACGCTGCCGGGGCCTTTCAGCTCGAACGTCGCACCGTCCTTCGACTTCAGGAAGTCGAGAATGCCGAGCTGGTCGAGATACATCGTGTCGATGCGGCCCGCGACGAGGTCCGAGTTGCAATCGTCCTGCGTGTTGTAGAGCCGCACCGTCGCCGTCTTGCCGTACGCCATCTTGATGAACTCGGCGTTCGCGGTCGAACCCTGCACGCCGATCACCTTGCCCTTCAGGCCGTCCGGCGTCAGCGTGAGCTTCTGGTTCTTCGCGCCGACGAAGGTGCCCGGCGTCTCGTAGTACGGCCGCGAGAACGCAATCACCTTCTGGCGTTCCGGCGTGATCGACATCGAGTTGAAGATCACGTCGATCTTGTCGCTGAGCAGCGCCGGGATGATGCCGTCCCACGCGACTTCCTTGATCTCGCACTTCGCCTTCATCTGCTCGCACACAGCGCGGATCAGGTCGGCCTCGAAGCCGCTCCACTGCCCGGTCGGGCTTTTCATCAGGAACGGCGGATACGGCTCGGCGGCGACGCCGAAGCGCAGCACGCCCGGCGACGCGTGCGCGGAACCGAACGGCGCAAGCGCCGCGAGAACGAGACTCAACAGGCACAGCAGACTGCGAACGACACGCTTCATGGTCGGACTCCTGGCTGGAAAGATACGAAATCGGTACGGCCGGTATCGGTGTGGCCGGCATCGGTGCGGCCGGCCGCGCAGGCAGGCAGGCGCGGGCCGTGCCATCGGTTCAGTGACGTTGCCGGTGCGCGTTGACGAACTGGCGGCAGCGTTCGCTCTGCGGCGCATCGAAGATCTCGGCCGGCGCGCCGCTCTCCTCGACGCGTCCCTCGTGCAGGAACAGCACCTTGTTCGACACGTCGCGCGCGAATGCCATCTCGTGCGTGACGAGGATCATCGTGCGGCCTTCGCACGCGAGATCGCGGATCACCTTCAGCACTTCGCCGACGCGTTCGGGATCGAGCGCGGAAGTCGGCTCGTCGAACAGCATCACTTTCGGCCGCATCGCGAGCGCGCGCGCGATCGCGACACGCTGCTGCTGGCCGCCGGACAGGAACGCCGGATAGACGTTGCGCTTGTCGGCGAGGCCGACGCGTTCGAGCAGCTGCTCGGCGCGCGCGAGCGCTTCGGCGCGCGGTTCGCGCAGCACGTGCACGGGCATCTCGATCACGTTCTCGAGCACCGTGCGGTGCGCCCACAGATTGAAGCTCTGGAACACCATGCCGAGCCGCGTGCGAATGCGTTCGACCTGGCGCGGATCGGTCGGCACGGTGCGGCCCTTGCGGTCGAGCTTCAGCCCGATCTCCTCGCCATCGACGACGATGCGCCCGCGGGTCGGCGTCTCGAGCAGGTTGATGCAGCGAAGCAGCGTGCTCTTGCCCGAGCCGCTCGCGCCGATCAGCGAGATCACTTCGCCTTCGCGCGCGCTCAGCGACACGCCCTTCAACACCTCCAGCTCGCCGAACCGCTTGTGCAGGTCCGTCACCTGCACGCGCTCCTCGACCGCCGTCTTCACGCTCTCCGCCCGCGCCAACATGCTGTCTCCTGTGTCGAATTCTCACGCCCGTCCCGCGCGGGATCGCGGCGTCTTGTTGAATGGCCGACCAACCTCATGTGGAGTCGAGTATAGGCTCTGTTGAACAAGGGTTCAACAGATTTCAATAATCCGGAAGCAAGGGTTTTCGCGGGTTCCATCGCTGTAATTGAACAAGCGTCCGACACTCCCCTATAATCGGTGCCATGACGATTCCGTAAGGTCACCCCGTGAAAAAGACTTCTGGCAGCGCACCGGTTCAGACCCGCAGCCGCGGCATCCGAGAAACACCCGCGGTGCGGCAGCAATCGATCATCGACGCGACGATGCGCTGCATCGCGCGCTACAGCTATTCGGAAACCACGATCGACCGCATCTGCGCGGAAGCGAAGGTGTCGCGCGGGCTGATCAACCATCACTTCCAGTCGAAAGACGAGCTGATGGCGCAGACCTACAAGCGGCTCGCGGCCGACCTGCTCGACGTGTCGCGCGCGGCCGCCGCGAACGCGACGGGCCCCGAGGACAAGCTCGACGCGATCATCAAGGTGTGTTTCGCCGCGCCGGTGTTCGCGCCGAAGAACGTGAAGGTCTGGCTCGGCTTCTGGAGCGTCGCGCACAGCGATCCGGTGATCCGCAAGGCGCACAAGGAGCTGTATGCCGGCTACCGGCAGGCGTTGAAGAAGTTGTTCGACCAGATCGCGGAAGTGCGCGGCGGCACCGTCGACAGCGAGCTCGCCGCGCTGACGGTGACGGCGGTGATCGACGGCTTCTGGCTCGAACTCGCGCGCGACCCCACGTCGTTCACCGCGGAAGACGCGCTGACGAGCTGCCTGCGCGTCGTCGATTCGTTCCTGCCGCCGCCGAAGACGGCGCGCAAGCGCGCGTAACGCACGCAACGCGCCTCGCCGGCAAGCCGGCGCACTCGCGCCGCACTCGCGCCGCAACCGGCACGACGGCCTCGCATCGCGAGGCCGTTCGCATTTTCAGGCCGCGCGAATCTCGATCAGGTACGGCGCGTCGTGCGCGGCCGCTTCGCCGAGCGCACCGGCCAGCGACGCACCCTCTTCGACTCGCTGCGCACCCCATCCATACGCGCGCGCGAGCGCGACGAAATCGGGCGTATGCAGATCCACGCCGACCGGCTCGACGCCGCCGTCGACCATCGCACGCTTGATCTCTCCGTAACCGCCGTTGTTCAGCAGTACGACGATCACGCGCGCGCGATGCTGCACCGCGGTGCCGAGTTCGGCGAGCGTGTACTGGAACCCGCCGTCGCCGGCGAGGCAGACCACCGGCCGCGATGCATCGCCGAGGCTCGCGCCGACCGCGGCCGGCAGCCCGTAGCCCAGCGAGCCGAAGCCGACCGACGCGTTGAACCAGCTGCGCGGACGCGACGCCGCGAAGCCGACGTTGCCCGCATAGACGATCCGCGTCGAATCGCCGACGAGCGCCGCATCGGGCAGCGCGTCGCGCACACTGTCGAGCAGCGCGAGATCGCGCCGCATTTCGTCGTTGAGTTCCTGCCGCGCCGCCGCACGGCACACCGCCGCCCGCTCGACGCCATCGCCATCGCCGTGGCCTTCGCTGCGCGCCCGCTCATCGGCCGGCCACACGCGCCGCAGCGCGCGCAGCGTTTCGCCGACGTCGCCGAGCAGCGGCAGCGCGGGCACCGCATTGCGGCACAGCTGCTGCGGATCGATGTCGATCCGCACGAGCGGCGCGGGCATCGAGAAGCTGCGCGTCGCATACAGGTCGTAATCGGTCGGGCCGAGCTCGGTGCCGAGCGCGACGATCAGGTCGCTGTCGCGCATCAGCGCGCGCACCGCGTCGCCCGACGCCGACCACGACACGCCAAGCGGATGCGCGCTCGGCAACACGCCGCGCCCGTTGATCGTCATCACGACCGGCGCGTCGAGCGTCTCCGCGAGCCAGCGCACGTCGGCGGCCGCGTCGAGCGCGCCGCCGCCCGCGAGAATCAATGGCGCGCGCGCGGCGGCGGCCTTCGCACGCAGTGCGTCGATGCCGTCGGCCGATGCGGGGCCGGGCGTGATGCGCGGCGGCACGGCCGTCACCGGCGGCAATGCATCGGCCGGCGCCGCGAGCACGTCGAGCGGAATCTGCAGATGCACGGGGCGCGGCCGGCCGCCCGAGAACACCGCGAACGCGCGCGCGATCGCCTGCGGCAGCGCGTCGGCGCGCGGCACCGTGTAGCTGAACGCGGCGATGTTCTGCGCGAACGCATGCTGGTCCGGCAGTTCGTGCAGATGGCCGTTGCCGGAGCCGATGTCGCCGGACGCGTTGACGCTCGAAATCACCAGCATCGGAATCGAATCCGCATACGCCTGCGCCATCGACGTCGCGATGTTCGTCATCCCGGGGCCGGTGATCACGAAACACACGCCGGGCTTGCCGGTCGCGCGCGCATAGCCGTCCGCCATGAAGCCGAGGCCCTGCTCGTGGCGCGCACTCACGTGGCGCAGCGCGCTGCCGGCGAGCCCGCGGTACAGCTCGATCGTATGCACGCCGGGAATGCCGAACACCGTGTCGACGCCGTAGGCGGCGAGAAGGTCGACCAGGTACATGCCTACTGTTTTCATGTGATTTCCATCGTTCAGGGTAAGGAGGTGGATCGCGCGCGGCCCCGTGAGGCCGTCAATGCGCGAGCCCCGGCAACAGTTCGCGCACGCCCTGCGCGAGCATCTGGAACGCGATCGCGGTCAGCACGATGCCCGACAGCCGCTCGACCAGCGTCCTGCCGATCTCGCCGAGCCGCCGGCACCACGACGCCGAGCACGCATACGTGAGCCCGATCACGCCCGCGTGCAGCACGCACGCCGCGCTCAGCGCCAGCAGGTCGGCCGGCGTATGAAAGCGCGTCGCGGTCGTGATCACGAGCGACATCACCGCGCTGCCGATCGACAGCGGGAAGATCAGCGGCACCGCGATGTAGCTGCGCCATTGCGCATACTCTAGCCGCGTGTCGCCGCCGCTGCGCTCGTCGTTCGCCGTGCCGCGCATCATCGGAATCGACCACAGGCACAGCACGAGGCCGCCCGTCAGCGTCAGCGCACCGAGCGTGAGACCGAGCATGCGCAACAGGAACTGGCCGCCCCACACCGCGCCGATCATCAGCGCCGCGATCCACGCGAACAGCCTGAACGCGATCTGCCGCTGTGTCACGTCGGGAAAATGCCCGGTGACGGCCGCATACATCGGGATCGCGACGGGCGGACAGAACAGCGTCAGGAGCCCGGTCAGGAACAGCAGCACGTCGCTCGACGTCAGGGTCATCGCTCGAACTCACATGCGGTCGGGTGGATAAGCGGCGCGGTGGCGACGCGGCCGGGCGTGATCAATCCTGCGTGGCGTCCTGCGGCGCGCGTTCGCGCGGCCGCATGTCGCCATCGAAATCGTCGAGCGTCGGAAACGCCATCGGTTCGTGCCGGTCGATTTCTGCGAGATAGGCGTCGTAGCGTTCCAGCACGGCCGCGCGCTCCGCGTCGCCGATGTACGGCACGTGATAGCCGACGAACGACGGCAGCACGTCGAAGCCCGCGTAGCCGAGCGTGCCGCGCAACACGTGGCGCAGCATCAGGTCCATTTCGCCGTGCACGCCGTCCGCACCGAACATGTAGTCTCGGCCGCCGCACGTATAGGCAAGCAGCGCGCGCTTGCCGCGCATCCCGCCGCGATCGTAGAAGCGCACGCCGCCGTACACCTTGCCCGACACGAGCACGCGGTCGATCCAGCCTTTCATGATCGCCGGCACCGAGCACCAGAACAGCGGAAAGCTCAGGATCAGCAGGTCGCACGCGGCAAGCTTGTCGAGTTCCGCGGCAATGTCCGGCGCGATCGCGTGCGCGGCGACGTTCTCGCGCTGCTCCAGCGCGTAGACGAGATAGTCGGGGTTCTTGCGCACGCCGAAATCGGCCGCGCTCGCGACCGGATTCCACTGCATCGCGTACAGGTCGGACACCGTCACGGTATGCCCCTGCGCTTCGAGCGTGCTCACCGCGCGGTGCAGCATCGACGTCGTGAACGACTGCGGTTCGGGATGGGCGTGAACGATCAGGACTTTCATGGTGCGAGTTTTCTCCGCGACGTAACGTTGAACTGCTGGATTCAGACGGATCCGGCCGCACGCTTGCGCAGCAGCGACAGGCCGATCGCGACGCAGGTCGCGACGAGCAAAAGCGTGGATACCGACGCGATCGCCGGATCGACGTTCTCGCGCATCCCGTCCCACATGCGGCGCGGCAGCGTATAGACGTTCCGGCTCGAGATGAACAGCGTGACGACGAGCTCGTCCCACGACAGGATGAACGCGAACACCGCGGCCGACAGCACGCCCGGCCGGATCGACGGCAGGATCACGTAGCGCAGCGTCTGCGCGACGTTCGCACCGAGGCTGCGCGATGCCTGCTCGATGCGCAGCCCGACGGTCGCGAGCGATGCCGAAACCGCCACCACGACGTAGGGCACCGACAGCACGACGTGCGACAGGATCGCGGCGGGATAGCTGTCGAGCATCCCGAGTTCGCCCCACAGCCGGTAGAACGCGAGCGCCGACACGATCGGCGGCACGATCAGCGGGAACAGGATCACGCCGCGCACGAACTCGCCGCGCCGCGACGCGACTTTCCACAGCCCGATCGCGCACAGCGTGCCGAGCGCGACCGAGATCGCCGACGACACCAGCGCGATCAGCCCGCTTTGCAGAAAGCTCGACACCCAGCCGTCGTCGTCGAGCAGCACGCGGTAGTGCCGCAGCGACAGCGCGCCGTCCGGCATCGACAGGTAGTCGCTCGGCGTCAGCGAGACGGGCACCGACACGAGCAGCGGCAGCATCAGGAACAAGATCGCGGCCCACGCGATACCGACCACGAGCGCGCGTCCTGCGGTCATTCGGGTGTTCATCGGAACCTCCTCCGTTCGGGTCAGCGCGCGCCGAACAGCTCGCGCAGGTCGACGAAACGCGCGAGCAGCGCGAGCGCGGCCAGGATCGACGCCAGCAGCAGCGACGCGAGCGCCGCCCCGCTGCCCCAGTTCACGAGCTGCAGGATCTGCGTGCTGATGTATTCGGCGATCATCACGGTGCGGCCGCCGCCGAGTATCACCGGCGTCACGTAGAAGCCGAGCGAGAAGATGAACACGAGGATCGCCGCGCCGACGATGCCCGGTCGCGTCTGCGGGAAATACACCTTGCGGAACGTGACGAACGCGCCCGCGCCGAGCCCCTGCGAGGCACGCGCGAGCTGCGGATCGATGCCCTTCATGTTCGCGTACAGCGGCAGCACCGCGTACGGAATCATGAAGTGGATCATCCCGATCACGACGCCGACCTCGTTGCGCATCAGCGGCAGCGGCGCGTCGATCAGCCCGATGCGCAGCAGCAGCGTGTTGACGAGCCCCTGCTCGCCGAGCAGGAACAGCCACGAGAACGCGCGCACCAGCACCGACGCCCAGAACGGCACGAGCAGCCCGAACATCAGCGCCATCCGTTGCCGCGGGCCGACGTGCGCCATCGCATACGCAATCGCATAGCCGAGCGCGACCGAACACACGGTCGTGACCGCGCACACGCGCAGCGTGGTCCACAGCACGCGATGCACGCCGTGATTGCCGAGCAGCCGCGCATAGTTGTGCAGGCCCGGCTCCGGCACCGTGAAGCCGAGCCACAGCACACGCACGAGCGGATACACGTACAGCACGATCAGCACCGCGAGCAGCGGCACGACGAGCAGCCAGTAACGATCGGCCTTCGCGCGGCCGAGCGGGACCGCGCCCGCGACGGGAGTAGACAGGGTATTCATGGCGTCACGCTCGCGAGGCGGCTCAGGACGACATCAGGTCGGTGTACTGCGCGAGCGTCGCTTCGTAGTGCTGCGCCCACCACTCGGGATTCACCTTGCACTGCTTTGCCCAGTTCTCCGGCGTGCCCGGGTTGTCGGCGCGTAGCGCCTGCGGCACCGCGGCGGTCGCGGCTGGCGTCACCGGCCCGTTGCCGAGCAGCGACAGCAGGCGCACCTGCGGCTCGACGCCCTGCACGAACTTGATGAACTGCCAGACGGCATCGCCCGACGGATTGTTCTTCGGCACGCCCCACACGTCGCACGACGCGAGCCCCTGCTCCCACGTATAGCGGAACCGGCCATTGCTCTCGCGCTGGATCACGTTCGCGCGCGTATGCCAGATGCACGCCATGCTGACTTCGCCGTTGCGCAGCAGCTGCAGGCTGTCCGCGCCCGAATCCCACAGCAGCACGTTCGAGCGCAGTTCCTTCAGCTTTTTCAGCGCGCGCGGCACGTCGATCGGATAGACCTTGTCCTTGTCGACGCCGTCGGCCATCAGCGCGGCTTCGAGCGCGCCGCCCATCCATTTCCACAGCCCGCGCTTGCCCGGAAACTTGCCGACGTTCCAGAAATCGGCCCAGTTCTTCGGCGGGTTCGCGCCGAACTTGCGCGCGTCGTAGACGAGCACGTAACTCAGCAGGTACGACGGCACGCCGAAGTCCGATGCGAGCCCCGGCAGCGTGTTGCGGCCGACGACCGAATAGTCGATCGGCCGCAGGAAGCCCTGCTTGCCGAGCTTGATCGCCGCGAAGCCGTCGAGATCCATCACGTCCCAGATCACGTTCCGGTTCTCGACCATCGCCTTGATCTTGCCGTCCTCCGGCGACGAGTCGTAGCCCATCCGGATGCCGCTCGACTTCGTGAACGGGTCCATGTACGCGGAGCGGAACGCCGAACGCGCTTCGCCGCCCCATGCGCTGAGCACGATTTCCTTCGGGTTCGACGCGAGTGCGTCCTTCGCGCCGAGCGACAGCAGCGTCGGCGCGATGCCGGCCGCCGCGCACAACCGCAGAAAATCGCGGCGGCGCTGCGACATCGCCGGTTGAAGTTCGCGTGCTTGGTCGAGCAGGTCCTGCAGATGGCGGTTCGTCATGGTGTCTCCTCCAGGCTGGTCAGCGCCCGCACGCGTCTCGTCGTTTTCGGGCATCGGTGAATCGGTGAATCCGTCAGTCGGTGAGTCGGCGGCGACGGCGGCTCGTGCCGCTTCGCGCGGGATGCAACGTGCGCCGCGTCAGTCGGCCGCGATCCGGCACGTCGCGTCGCGCTCCCACTGCACGAACACGTCCATGCCGCAGCGTGGTGACGCGAGCCCGCGCCATGCGGGCACGTCGGCCGTCACGCAGCCGAGCGCCGGCGTCTCGATCTCGAAGCGGTACGACGAACCGAAATAGCTCCAGTGGCGAATGCGACCCGCGACTTCGTTGTGCGCACCGCCGCACGACGTCGCCGACACCGCGACCTTCTCCGGGCGCAGCGCGAACAGCAGCGGCTCGTCGGGCCGCGCACCGCACGCCGGCGCGACGAAGCGCGCATCGCCGACGCGGTAATGCGTCGTCGAAGCATCGCCGCCGAGCGCGACACCTTCGATGAAATTGCTCTTGCCGAGGAAGTCCGCGACGAAGCGGTTGGCCGGCTGCTCGTAGAGCCCGTCCGGCGTGCCGATCTGTTCGAGCCGGCCGTCGCGCATGATCGCGATCCGGTCCGACATCGACAGCGCTTCCTCCTGGTCGTGCGTGACGAACAGGAACGTCGCGCCGAGCCGCTCGTGCAGCGCCTTCAGCTCGACCTGCACCTCGCCGCGCAGCTTGCGGTCGAGCGCGCCGAGCGGCTCGTCGAGCAGCACGAGATCGGGATCGAACACCAGCGCGCGCGCGATCGCGACGCGCTGCTGCTGGCCACCCGACAACTGGCGCGGCAGGCGATCGGCAAGATGGCCGAGCCGCACGAGATCGAGCGCGGCCTTCACGCGCTTCACCGCGTCGGGCCCTTTCCGCTTGCGCACCATCAGCGGATACGCGACGTTCTGTTCGACCGTCATGTGCGGAAACAGCGCATAGCCCTGGAACACCATCCCGAAGTTGCGCTTCTCGGGCGGCACCGCGACGATGCTGCGGCCGCCGACGCGCAGGTCCCCGCTGCTCGGATGCTCGAAGCCCGCGACGATCGTCAGCAGCGTCGTCTTGCCCGAACCCGACGGCCCGAGGATCGTCAGGAATTCGCCGCGCGGAATGTCGATCGTCGTTTCGCGCAGCGCATGCACGCTGCCGTAGCGCTTCGACACGCGATCGATCTGCAGGCCCGCGCCGCTCGCCGCATGCTGCGCCGCCGCGCGTGCCGCATGCGCCCCGGTCCTGCCGTCCTCCACACCTGCCGACGTCTCCATCACCACGCTCATCGTGTGTCTCCTGGTCGACTCACAATTGGGTTGAACGTTCATTTAACAGAACTTATACTATGCCGAAATGCGGTCCGCAAGTAGCGGCGACCCTTGCCGGCTCTGACACCACCCCGACACACAACAACCAGGAGACAGTGATCAGCATGAGCATCGAGGACATTCGAATCGAACGGCACGACGGCGTCGTGACCCTTCGCCTGAACCGCCCGGCGAAACGCAATTCGCTCGCGCGGCCGCATCTCGACTTTCTTCGCGAGACGCTCGACGCGCTCGCGAACGATCCGGCCGTGCGCTGCGTCGTACTGACCGGCACCGGCAGCGCGTTCTGCGCGGGCGCGGACGTCGACGAATGGGCCGAGGCCGAGCGCAACGGCGAACTCGACACCTACGGCTGGACCGAGCGTGCGCACCGTTTCGTGCAGACGCTCGCCGCATTTCCGCGTCCGACGATCGCCGCGCTGAACGGTTCGACGGTCGGCGCCGGCACCGACATCGGCTTCGCGTGCGACTTCCGCATCGCGAGCACCGCTGCGACGCTGCGCTGCGGGTATACGGGCATGGGCTACAGCCCCGACATGGGCGGAAGCTGGTTCCTGCCGCGCATCGCGCGCCCCGACGTCGCACGCCGCTTCATCTTTCTGAACGAACGCTGGAACGCGCAGGACGCGCTTGCCGCGGGGCTCGTGTCCGAAGTCGTCGACGCCGACGATTTCGCAACGCACGTCGCCGCGTTCGCCGCGCGTCTGGCGCAAGGGCCGAGCGTCGCGTTCGGCCATACCAAAGCGCTGCTCGCGCAATCGCTCACGCACACCCTCGCCGAGCAACTGCGCGGCGAGCTGGCGGCCGGCGTCGCGTGCGGTCACAGCGAGGACGGCCAGGAAGCGCTTCGCGCGTCGGTCGAAGGTCGCGCACCTCATTTTGTCGGGAGATGATCGATGGATTTTTCGCTGACCCAAGAGCAGGAAATGCTGGTGACGTCCCTGCGTCAGTTCGTCGAGAAGGAACTGCAGCCTCATGAATTCGCGGTCGATCGCGCGGACGACGTGCCGCCCGAACTCGCCGACTCGATCCGCCGCAAGTCGCTCGAGCTCGGCTTCTATGCGTTCAACATGCCCGAGAGCGCCGGCGGCCCGGGGCTCGACTACGTGACGCAGGCGCTCGTCGAACGCGAGCTCGGCCGCACGAGCTGGGCGCTGCACGTGTTCGTCGCGCGGCCGAGCAAGATCCTGATGGCGTGCAAGGGCGACCAGGTCGAGCGCTACCTGAAGCCGGCCGTGCGCGGCGAGCGCGTCGACTGCTTCGCGCTGACCGAGCCGGGCGCCGGCTCCGACGCGATGGGCATCCGCACGCGCGCGGTGCGCGACGGTGACGACTACGTGATCAACGGCAGCAAGCACTTCATCAGTCATGCGGACACGGCCGACTTCGTGATCCTGTTCGCCGTCACCGGCGAGGAGGAAGTGCGCGGCCAGAAGCGCAAGCGCGTGACCTGCTTCCTGATCGACAAGGACACGCCGGGCATGACCGTGCGGCGCGGCCCGCACTGCACGAGCCTGCGCGGCTATCACCAGTCGGAGATCTTCCTCTCCGACTGCCGCGTGAGCGCCGCGCAGATCCTCGGCGAAGAGCATCGCGGCTTCGAGCTCGCGAACGACTGGCTGACGGCCGGCCGCGTGATGGTCGCCGCGAACAACATCGGCCGCGCGCAGCGTGCGTTCGAGATGGCCGCCGAATGGGCCGCGACGCGTCATCAGTTCGGCAAGCGCATCGGCGACTTCCAGGGCACGTCGTTCAAGCTCGCGGACATGCAGACCGAGATCCGCGCGGCGGAACTCGTCACGCTGTACACCGCGCAGAAACTCGACCAGGGCACGATGACCGACGGCGACGCCGCACTCGCGAAGCTGCTCGCGACCGAGACGCTCGGCCGCGTGACCGATCACGCGGTGCAGATCTACGGCGGCATGGGGCTGATGGACGAACTTCCGATCGAGCGCTTCTGGCGCGATGCGCGCATCGAGCGCATCTGGGAAGGCACGTCCGAGATCCAGCGCCATATCCTGTCCAAGGAAATCCTCCGACGCTACAGCTGACGTGAATCGTCGCGCCGGCGCGTCCGGCGCGACTTCCGAAAGGACCTTTCATGACTTCCTCTCCCGCAGTCAGGGATCACCGCGCGGCCGCGGCGACCAATCTGCGCCGGCTGCTCGACCCGGCCAGCATCGCGTTCGTCGGCGGACGCGGCATCGCGGGCGCCGTGCAGCGCTGTCGCGATTACGGCTATACCGGCGACATCCGGCTCGTCAATCCGAATCATGCGGAGATCGACGGCGTGCGCTGCCATGCGAGCGTCGCCGACCTGCCCGCCGCGCCGGACGCCGTGTTCGTCGCGGTGCCCGCGCGCCAGGCGATCGACGTCGTGCGCGCGCTCGCCGCACGCGGCGCCGGCGGCGCGATCGTCTACGCGTCGGGTTTCTCCGAAACGGGCGCCGACGGCGCCGCGCTGCAGCAGGCGCTGGTCGACGCGGCCGGCGACATGGCCGTGCTCGGCCCGAATTGCTACGGCCTGATCAACGGGCTGAACGGCAGCGCGCTGTGGCCGGTCGCGCATTGCGCGCCGCGCGTCGAATCGGGCGTCGCGGTGATCACTCAGAGCGGCAACCTCGCATACAACCTGTCGATGAGCGCGCGCTCGGTGCCGTTCGCGTATCTCGCGAGCGTCGGCAACCAGGCGTCGGTCGACATCGCGCGCCTCGTCGATGCGTTCGTCGACGATCCGCGCATCCGCGCGATCGGCGTGCACCTCGAAGGGCTGAAGGACGTGCGCGCGTTCAGCGAGGCCGCGGCCCGCGCGCTCGCGCGCGGCGTGCCGATCGTCGCGCTGAAGAGCGGCACGTCGACGCTCGGCGCGCAGCTCGCGATGAGCCACACGAGTTCGCTCGCGGGCTCGGACGCGCTGTACGACGCGCTGTTCCGGCGGCTCGGCGTGATTCGCGTGAAGGACCCGGTCGGCCTCGTCGAGACGTTGAAGCTGCTCGCGATCGCAGGCGTGCCCGAGCGCCGCACGCTCGCCGCGCTGGCGACGTCCGGCGGCGATGCGGGGCTCGTCGCCGATCTCGGCGAAGCGCGCGGCATCGCTTTTCCGCCGGTCGGCGATGCCGGCCGCGACGCGCTCGGCAACGTGCTGCCCGCGTACGCGACGATCGCGAACCCGCTCGACTTCACGACCACGCCGTGGGGCGACCCCGACAAGATGCGCGCGTGCTGCGACGCGCTGCTCGCCGATCGCCCGGGCGCCGCCGCGATGATCCTCGACTATCCGCAGGAAGCGACCGGCGAGCGGCCGCTGTGCGATATCGCCGCGGACGCGTTCGCGGCGTCCGCACGCCAGCACGGCGTGGTCGGCGCCGTGATTTCGGTGTTTCCGGACCTGACGCCGCCCGATCACGCGGCCCGCATGGCCGCCGCCGGCGTCGCGCCGCTGCAGGGGCTGGCCGACGGGATCGCTGCGATCGGCGCGGCGATGGCCTACGGCGACACGCGCCGCCGCGTGCTCGACGCCGACGCGCTGAACGCGCTGCCGGTGCTGCGCGCGGGCGACGGCGGCCACGGCACCGCGACGCTGCACGACGAATGGGCGAGCAAGCGGATGCTGGCTGCGCACGGGCTCGACGTGCCGCCGGCCGAATGCGTCGCGCCCGCCGATGCGCCGGCCGCCGCGCAGCGGCTCGGCTTTCCGGTCTGCGTGAAAGTGGTCAGCGATCGCCTGCCGCACAAGACCGAGGCCGGCGCGGTCGCGCTGAAGCTCGGCTCGCCCGAAGCCGTCGCCGCGACCGTCGTGCGAATGACCGAACAGGTCGCGCGTCATGCGCCGGATGTGCACGTCGAACGCATCCTCGTCGAGAAGATGGCCGACGCGCCGCTGCTCGAGCTGATCGTCGGCGTGAAGCGCGAGCCGAATTTCGGTCTCGCGCTGGTGCTCGGCACCGGCGGCGTGCTGGTCGAACTGATCCGCGACACCGCGACGCTGCTGCTGCCGGTGCGCGAAAGCGACGTGCGCGACGCACTGCTCGGGTTGAAGCTCGGCCCGCTGCTGACCGGCTATCGCGGGCGGCCGAAGGCCGATCTCGATGCGGTCGTCGCGAACGTGATGGCGATCGCACGCTTCGCACAGGCGCATGCCGACACACTCGTCGAACTCGACGTCAATCCGCTGCTGGTGATGGAACGCGGTGCGGTGGCCGTCGATGCGCTGGTGCGGCTCGACGCGTGATGCCGGCCTGAAACGCGGCGGCCCGCTTGCGTGATGCGCGAGCGGGCCGCTGCCTGATTGCCGAGCCGTCCGTCGAAAGCGAAGAACGCTCCGCCGTTCAGATCACCTTGCCGGGATTCAGAAGTCCGAACGGATCGAATGCATGCTTGAGACGTCGCATCGCGGCGATCTCGACGTCGCTGCGCGAACAACCGAGCCAGTCGCGCTTGTAGCGGCCAATCCCGTGCTCGGCCGACACCGAGCCGCCCGCATCGCGCACGAGCGGATACAACACCGCGTCGACGTCGTGCGCGCCCTCGCCCGTCGCATACGGCGCGGAAACGCACACATGCAGGTTGCTGTCGCCGAGGTGGCCGAAGAAGAACACGTGCGCCCCGGACCAGCGTGCGTTCAGCGCGCGCTCGCACGCGTCGATGAACTTCTCCGTCGCGCGCGGCGGAATGCCGACGTCGAAATTGACGACGCCGGGGAGATCGTCGATCGCGAGCCCTTCGCGCACCGTCCAGAAGGCCTGCGCATCGGCCGCGGTCTGCGCGAGCGCCGCATCGTCGATCAGCCCGCGTTCGAGCCAGTCGGCCAGCACCGCTTCGAACCGTTCGGCCGTCTGCGCGGCATCGCCGCTCGCGCATTCGATCAGCACCTTGACGCCGCCGTCCGCCGGCAGCGGCGCGTGCGTGCCGGGCGTATGCGCGCACACGTAGCCGTAGAACGCCGGCCACATCGCCTCGAAGCTCAGCAAGTCCGCGCATGCGGCACGCGCGTCGCGCAGCAGCGCGAGCGCCGCCGCCGTATCGCGCACCGCGCACAACGCGGTGGATGGCGCGGCGAGCCGCGGATGCAGCCGCAGCACGACGCGCGTGATGACGCCGAGCGTGCCTTCGCTCCCAACGAAAATCTGCCGCAGGTCGTAACCCGCGTTGTTCTTCAGCATCTTGTTCAGCGAACTCAGCACGGTGCCGTCGGTCAGCACGACCTCGAGGCCGAGTACCTGCTCGCGCGTCGTACCGTAGCGGATCACGCGATTGCCGCCCGCATTGGTCGCGACGTTGCCACCGATCTGGCACGAGCCGCGCGCGCCGAGATCGATGCCGAGCGCGAATCCCGCGTCGTCCACTGCCTGCTGCAGCTCCTGCAGCGTCGTGCCGGCCCATGTGGTGACGGTGGCCGCGTCCGCATCGATCTCGACGACGCCCTTCATGCGTTCGAGCGACAGCACGACGTCCTGCGCACCGGGCCCGGCGCCGGCCGCGAGCCCCGTCATTCCGCCCTGCGGCACGACCGTCTGACGATGCGCGGTGCAGATCGCGAGCGCGCGGCTCACATCGTCGACGCTGCGCGGCCGCACCAACGCACGCGGCCGCGGGCCGGCCGCTTCGCCGTAGTTCGTGAAATGACGCGCGCCGATGGCGTCGCCCACGCTGACGCAATCGGCGCCGAGTGCGTCGCGCAGCGCGGCGACGACGTCGCCGTTCAAGGAAGGATCGGACATGATCGACGGGGCCGGCCGAACCCGGCCCGGGAGCGAGTGAGGATCAGAAATTGTGCCGCATGCCGATGCGCGCGGCGGCCTGCGTGCGGCTCGTCGACGGCGTGAAGCTGTAGCCGATCACCGCGTCGACGCCGTTCGATGCACGCATCCAGTCGACCGCCGCATACACGTCGGTGCGCTTCGACAGCGCGTAATGCGCGCCGAGCGCGACTTCGTGCCAGTGATGACCTTCGAACGTCGTGTACTGATAGCCCGCGACGAGCGACAGCGGCACGGTTGCCTGGTACAGGCCGCCCGCTTCGTACACGCGCATCGTCGACGATTGTCCGTAGCCCTTGAACGTCGTGTTGCTGAAGTCCGCGTTCAGCGTCAGCTTGCCGAACGTGTACGACGCGCCGACACCGAAGATCGATTGCGAATCGATCGAGAACGGCGTCGAATCGTGCAGGTCGGTGACGGCGCCCGTCGCCGGGTCGACCGTCGCGACCGTCTGCCCGAGCATCGTCCGCACGCCCATCTGCGCATACGGATCGAGCGCGGCAAGCCGGCGTGGCGCGTTGAGCCGCGTGTAGTTGCCGCCCGCCGAGAAATCGCCGTGCGTGTAGCTCGCGCCCACGCTCCATGCGCTCCCGTCATGGAAGCTGCCCGCGTCGTTGCTGAACGAATACATGCCGCCGACCACGAGCCCGTGGAAGCTGTTGCTGACGAATTTCACCGCGTTCTGCAGCCGGTCCCCGCTCTGGCGGTCGAAATCGCCGAGATGCACGCCGTAGCCGCTACCGAACGCGCTGACGTTGTACGCGGCCGTGAAGTCGAATGCGAAGTCGTACTGATTACCGAACGTCAGCGTGCCCCAGTCGTTGCCGAGCCCGACGTACGCCTGCCGCCCGAACATCGCGCCACCCTGGTTCAGCCTGCCGGTGCCGAGCCGGAAGCCGCTCTCGAGCTTGAACACCGCCTTGTTGCCGCCGCCGAGATCCTCGGTGCCCATCAGGCCGACGCGGTTGCCGTACGACACGCCGTCGTCGAACAGGTACGCATGCGCGCCGCCCGTGTTGTTCACGTAGGTGATGCCGCCGTCGATGATCCCGTACAGCGACACGCTGCTCTGGGCATGGGCGTAGCCGTGGACCATCACCGACATCATGCCGGCCAGCAGGAAGCGCTTCTTCATTTTCGGTGTCTCCGGTTGCCGCGCGCGGCGGCTCGATTTTCGTTGTGCGTGAACGCCGCCCGCCTGCTTCGCTTCGGCACCGCGGCGCTGGCGAGTATAGGTTTTGCTGAATGAATGTTCAATCGATTGACGAGAACGGATGCACCGGTGTTTACACCCATCGGCGATTTCATTATTGAAAAAACGTTCAACCCGTCATAACATCGACCGGCAGCCCCGCGGATGACGTGCGGGCCCGTTCCGAACCTCGGAGTGCACTGGATGACGACCACCCTCAGCCCCGCCGCCGAGCCGCGCCTGCGCTCGGCCTACGAAGGACAGAAGTCGCGCCCGTACGACCCGGCCGCGCCGATCGCGACGCCGCTCGAACTGCATCGCTGCATCGTGCAGCCCGAGTGGGTCGACTACAACGGCCACATGAGCGAGTCGTGCTACCTGCTCGTGTTCGGCGACAGCAGCGATGCGTTCTTCCGCTACTTCGGCATCGACGACGACTATCGCGACGCCGGCTGCTCGATCTATTCCGCGGAAACGCACATCCGCCACCTGCGCGAAGCGATGCTCGGCGAGCCGCTGCGGCTCACGGTGCGGCTGCTCGACCTGGACGATCGCCGGCTGCACGTGTTCCATTCGATGCATCACGCGACGACCGGCGCGCAACTCGCGACCGGCGAACAGCTGCTCACGCACGTGGACATGCGCGCGAAACGCTCGGCGCCGTTTCCGGACGCGATCCGCCGGCATCTCGACGCGATTCACGCCGAGCATGCGCGCGCGCCGCGCGAGCCGCACGCGGGCCGTGCGATCGCGATCCGCCGCGCGGCCCCTGCTGCTTCCGCTGCTTCCACTTCCCGCTGACCAAGCCGAACCACGACGGAGTTTTCCCATGCAGACGCACGACGCCTGGCGCAGCCGCGCTGGCCAGCTCGACATCGCTTCCCGCGCGTTCGTGGACGGCACGTTCCGCGACGCGCACGACGGCGCCACCTTCACATGCACGAGCCCGATCGACGGCCGCGTGCTCGCGCCGGTCGCGCATTGCCGCGCGGCCGACGCCGACCTCGCGGTCGCCGCCGCGCGGCGCGCGTTCGAAAGCGGCATCTGGCGCGACGCATCGCCGCGCGAACGCAAGCGCGTGCTGCTGCGCTGGGCCGCGTTGATCCGCGAGCACGCGGACGATCTCGCGCTGCTCGAAACGCTCGACACCGGCAAGCCGATCGGCGATACGACCACGATCGACATCCCGTCCACCGCGTATTGCGCCGAGTGGTTCGCCGAGGCGATCGACAAGACCGGCGGCGAGGTCGCGCCGGCCGACGCGCATCTCGTCGGGCTCGTCACGCGCGAGCCGATCGGCGTGGTCGCGGCTGTCGTGCCGTGGAATTTCCCCGCGATGATCGCGATGTGGAAATGCGCGCCCGCGCTCGCGGCGGGCAACAGCGTCGTGCTCAAGCCGTCCGAGAAGTCACCGCTGAGCGCGCTGCGGCTCGCCGCGCTGGCCGTGCAGGCCGGGCTGCCGGCCGGCGTGCTGAACGTGCTGCCGGGGTTCGGCGATGCAGGTGAAGCGCTCGCGCGGCATCCGGACGTTGACTGCATCGCGTTTACCGGCTCGACCGCGGTCGGCCATAAAGTCGCGCGCTGCGCGGCCGATTCGAACCTGAAGCGCGTATGGCTCGAACTCGGCGGCAAGTCGCCACAGATCGTGCTGCCCGATTGCCCCGATCTCGAACGCGCGGCGCGCACCGTCGCGCATGCGGTGTTCTACAACACCGGGCAGATGTGCACGGCGGGTTCGCGCCTGCTCGTCCATCGCGCGATCCGCGACGAACTGGTCGCGCGCGTGCTCGCGATCGCGCCCGAGTATGCGCCCGGCGATCCGCTGTCGCCCGACACGCGGATGGGCAGCCTGATCGACGCCGCCCAGGTCGAGCGCGTGCTCGGCTACGTCGATGCCGGCCGTGACGAGGCGACGCTGCTCGCGGGCGGCCGGCGCGCGCGCGCCGCGAGCGGCGGCCAGTACGTCGAGCCGACCGTGTTCGACTGTCCGCGGGCCGATGCGCGGATCGTGCGCGAGGAGATTTTCGGGCCGGTGCTGGCGGTGACGGCGTTCGACGATCTCGATACGGCTGTCGCGCTCGCGAACGACACGCGTTATGGGCTCGCGGCGTCGGTGTGGACCGCGAACCTGACGACCGCGCACGAAACCGCGCGGCGGCTGCGGGCCGGCACGGTGTGGGTGAACGGCTACGAGGAAACCGACGACATGAACTTCCCGTTCGGCGGCTTCAAGGAATCGGGCAACGGGCGCGACAACTCATTGCACGCGCTGGAGAAGTACACGGAGTTGAAGTCGACGGTGATCCGGTTGCGGTGATATCCAGCAGAAACTTCATTCGAACACGTCCGGCCCGGAGCATTCATGAGCGGCGGGCTCGGTTGTCGCAGCTTCCTCGAAATCGGCATCAACCGGGCCGATCAGTGGCGTCAACCACGCCCAGCCTTGCGGCACGGGCTCGAGGATGACAGACGCGCCGTGCCGCCGAATCCGGACCTCCGTGGTATCGAAGCGGAAATCCTTCGGCAAGCAAACAGCCTGCGATCCATCATGCTCGAAAATCTTGGCGGTCTCCATCTCGACACTCCATGCATCGACAAAACGTGGATATTTTGCCGACTGTGGGTCGCGGCGGCGAGTCGTGCGGTCGACATATTGGTGATGAACGGTCGCCTCTCGGGAAATTTGCTCGCGACGGGACACACGTAGCCGTACCCAATATCGGACGTTCTGGCTCCACATTCATTCCCAACAGGAAACAATCAATCACCATCCGGCGATTCATCTCCCCGTCCGCGCGTTCTAGACTATCGGATCACTCCCCCACCGGACCCACGCAATGACCGATGTCCTGCCGCTGACCACCGACCCCGAATCCGGCCTCCACTACCGGCTGCGCCCGGCCGCCGGCCGCCCCGCGGGCCGCCTGTTGCTGCTGCACGGCGTCGGCGGCAACGAAACCAACCTGCTGAACCTGGCCGCCACGATCGATCCGCGCGTCGAAATCGCGTTCGTGCGCGGGCCGCTGACGTTCGGCCCCGGCCAGCACGCGTGGTTTCCGGTGCGCTTCGGCCCGAACGGCCCGGAAATCGATGCGGCCCGCGCGGAGGAGAGCCGTGTGCAGTTGATCGCGCTGCTGCGCGCGTTGCGCGCGCGGGACACCGGGAACGAACCCGCCGCCTTGCCGACCGTGATCGCCGGCTTCAGCCAGGGCGGCATCATGAGCGCGAGCGTCGGTCTCACCTCGCCGGCCGACGTCGCCGCGTTCGCGGTGCTGTGCGGGCGCATCCTGCCGGAGATCGATCCGCTGATCGCGTCGCGCGATGCATTGAGCCCGCTGCACGCGCTGGTGATGCACGGCCGCTTCGACGACAAGCTGCCGGTCGCGTGGGCGAACACGGCCGACGCGAAGCTGACGGCGCTCGGCGTCGCGCACGACACGCAGCTCTATGACGCCGGCCACGAGCTGACCGCGCAGATGGCCGGCGACTTCAGCCGCTGGGTCGGCGCACGCGCCGGGTTGAATTGATCGCACCGGGCGGTCGCCCGCCCGGGCCTGCCGTCAGACGTTGCTCGCCGGATCGGCAACGATCGGCACGCCAGCCTCGGCAGCAGCCTCTCGCGCGGCACCGCGCTTGGCCAGCTTCCAGCCGACCACCAGCGCGAGCACGACCACGGGAATCATCGCGACGGTCCACGTGCCGCCCGGGTAATCGAACGCCATCAGCACCAGCACGCTGACCAGGAACCCGAGCGTGAGCCACGACGTGAACGGCGCGCCGGGCATCCGGAACGACACGGGGCTCAGCTCGCCGCGATTGACCGCGCGGCGGAACAGGATCTGGCACATCACGATGAAGCCCCAGGTCGTGATGATCCCGAGCGACGCCATGTTCAGCACGATCTCGAACGCCTGCGCCGGCACGATGTAATTCAGCGGCACGCCGATCGCGTTGACCGCGACCGTGACCAGGATCCCGCCGTACGGCACGCCGCGCGCGTTCATCCGCGACACGAAGCGCGGCGCCGAGCCGCCCATCGCGAGCGAACGCAGCACGCGCCCGGTCGAATAGAGGCCGGAGTTCAGGCTCGACAGCGCGGCGGTCAGCACCACGACGTTCATCACCGTGCCGACGTACGGCACGCCGAGCCTGCTGAAGAACGTGACGAACGGGCTTTCGTGCGCGCTGTATGCGGTCCACGGCAGCAGCATCGTCAGCAGCACGACGGAGCCGACGTAGAACAGCGCGATGCGCCACATCACGCTGTTGATCGCCTTCGGCAGCACCTTGCGCGCATCGGCGGTCTCGCCCGCCGCGACGCCGACGAGCTCGATGCTCGCATACGCGAACACGACGCCCTGCACGATCAGCACCGCCGGCAGGATCCCGTGCGGGAAGATCCCGCCGTGATCCGCGATCAGGTGCAGCCCCGGCATCTGCCCGGCAACCGGATGGCCGCTCGCGAGAAACACGGCGCCGACCGCGAGGAACAGCGCGAGCGTCCCCACCTTGACGATCGAGAACCAGAACTCCATCTCGCCGAACACCTTCACGCCGATCATGTTCATCACCGACACGATCCCCAGCGCGCCGAGCGCGAACACCCACTGCGGCACGTCGGTGAACACGGCCCAGTACTTCATGTAGATCGCCACCGCGGTGATGTCGACGATGCCGGTGGTCGCCCAGTTCAGGTAGTACATCCAGCCCGCGACGAACGACGCGCGCTCGCCCATGAACTCCCGTGCGTACGACACGAACGAGCCGCTGGTCGGCCGGTGCATCACGAGCTCGCCGAGTGCGCGCATGATCAGGAAGGCGAATGCGCCGCACACGAGATACACGACGGCCAGCGCGGGCCCCGCGCTCTGCAGGCGGCCGCCCGCGCCGAGAAAGAGGCCGGTGCCGATCGCACCGCCCATCGCGATCATCTGCACGTGTCGGGGCTTCAGGTGCTGCGCATAGCCGGCTTCGTGCGACGCGAACATCGCATCGCGATCGGCGTGACGGGGGTCCGCGCCGCCGGCCGGGTCGGCCGCGCGCTCGCTGGCGTGCTTCATGGTGTGTCTCCGTTTCTTGATGTGTTGCGCCCGTCGACGGGCGCTCGGGAACGGCCGCGCGCGGGCCGCCGGCGGCAGGCGCCGGCGCCGCGCGGCCGGAGTCAGTACGCGCGCGGACGGATCAGCGCTTCGGGCTGCAGCGCCTCGTCCAGTTGCGCGGCGGTCATCAGCTGGCGATCGAGCACGACTTCGCGGATCGACTTGCCGCTCGCGTGCGCCTCGGCGGCCACGGCGGTCGCGCGCTTGTAGCCGATGTACGGGTTCAGCGCGGTCGCGAGCGCGACCGACCGCTCCATCGTTTCGCGCAACCGCTCGGGGTTCGCGGTGATTCCGCTCACGCAGCGGTCCGCGAGCGTCGTGCAGGCGGCCGTCAGATGGCCGAAGCTGCGGAACAGCGCGCTCGCGATCACCGGCTCGAACGCGTTGAGCTGAAGCTGGCCGGCCTCGGCGGCGAAGGTCACCGTCAGGTCGTTGCCGAACACTTCGAACGCAACCTGGTTCACGACTTCCGGAATCACCGGGTTCACCTTGCCCGGCATGATCGACGAGCCGGCCTGCACCGGCGGCAGGTTGATTTCGCCGAAGCCGGCACGCGGGCCGCTCGACAGCAGCCGCAGGTCGTTGCAGATCTTCGACAGCTTGACCGCGATCCGCTTCAGCACGCCGGAGACCTGCACGAACGCGCCGCAGTCCTGCGTCGCCTCGATCAGGTTCGGCGCGGTGCTCAGGTCCAGGCCGGTGATGCGGCGCAGCGCGGCCAGCGCCTTCTCCGCGTACTGCGGATGCGCGGTGATGCCGGTGCCGATCGCGGTCGCGCCGAGATTGATCTCGCGCATCAGCAAGCCGGCTTCCTGCAGGCGCGCGATGTCTTCCGTCACCATCACCGCGTAGGTCGAGAACTCCTGGCCGAGCGTCATCGGCACGGCGTCCTGCAACTGCGTGCGGCCGAGCTTCAACAGATCCGAGAACGCGTCGGCCTTCTCCGCGAACGCATCGCGCAGGCGCGCCATCGCGTCGAGCAGATGCTCGACCGCGAAGCAGGTCGCGATCCGGATCGCGGTCGGGTAGACGTCGTTCGTGCTCTGCGCGAGGTTGACGTGCTCGTTGGGATGCAGGTATTCGTACTGCCCGCGTGCGTGCCCCATGATCTCGAGCGCGCGGTTGCAGATCACCTCGTTGGCGTTCATGTTGGTCGACGTGCCGGCCCCGCCCTGGATGATGTCGACCACGAACTGGTCGTGCAGGCGACCTTCGCGGATCTCGACACAGGCGGCGGCGATCGCGTCGCGATACGCGTGCGGCAGCAGCCCGAGCTCGCAGTTCGCGTCGGCCGCGGCTTCCTTCACCGCCGCGAGCGCCATGACGAGGTACGGCAGCGACGCGATCGTGCGCCCCGAAATGTCGAAGTTCTCCTTCGCGCGCAGCGTATGGACGCCGTAGTACGCCGAATCCGGAATGCTTCGTTTCCCTAAGAGATCCGCTTCGACGCGGAAGCCGTTTTCCGTCATGGGTGCCCCTCCTGAAATGTCTCGTGCCGCCGCGGCCAGGCGGCTGCGTTCACCGCTTCCCCGTGCGACGGGATCGCATTCTATGCCTTTGCATAAAGAAGCTCGCCTCTGTATTATCGAAAGCGGTTTTGCGTGGGACGCAACAGCGAGAGACGAATGAAAACAATGGCAAGAGACACCGGCATCGATCACCTCGGCGCGATGCGCGCGTTCGTGCGGGTCGTCGAAATGGGGAGTTTTTCCGCGGTCGCGAAGGAGATGCACGTGTCGACGTCCACCGTCGCGCGCAAGATCACGGCGATCGAGGACGCGCTCGGCGTCGCGCTGCTGCATCGCTCGACGCACAGCGTGACGCTGACCGAGGCCGGCCACATCTACCTGGAACGCGCGGTCACGCTGATCGCCGATCTCGACGACACGCTGCGCGTCGTCGCCGAGCTCAATTCGCAGCCGAGCGGCCCGCTGAAGCTCACCGCGCCGGTCGGGTTCGGCCGCCGCCACCTCGCGCCGCTGATCGCGCCGTTTCTCGCACGCTACCCGACGATCCAGCTCGACGTGCGGCTCACCGACAACCACAACGACCTCGTCGCCGGCGGCTTCGACCTCGACATTCACGAGGGCGAGAACTACCTGGACAACCTGGTCGTCCACCGGCTGTCGCGCAACGACAGCATCCTGTGCGCGACGCCCGGCTATCTCGACCGCTGCGGGCGCCCCGCGACGCCGGACGACCTGCGGCATCACAACTGCCTGCGCTACGTGCACCCGGAAGGCGATCCGCGCTGGGAGCTCGTGCGCGGCGACGCGCGGCACAGCGTGCTGCCGGCCGGCAACCTCGTCACCGATCATTCGGAACTGCTGCTGGATGCGACCTGCGCGGGGCTCGGCATCGCCGAATTCGAGATCTGGCTGGTGCGCGACCTGCTCGCGAGCGGTCGGCTCGAAGCCGTGCTGCCGCGCTACCGGCTGCAGAACAAGCTGACGGGCGACTACATCTACATCGCGTATCTGTCGAACCGGCGCAGCTCGGCGAAGCTGCGCGTGCTGAAGGACTTCCTCATGGAGCATCTCGCGCACATCGGCGAGCTGTCGGAAGTCGAGCTGGCGAAGATTCGCGACGCGGGCGCGTAGCGGCTGCCGTCGCGCCGGCCGGCAACGCGGCGCCGCTGCGCACCGCGGCCCTCGGCATCGGTGCGCCGACGCCCGTCAGGCCGGCTGCAATTCGAACGGGAACGTCGCGTGCCCGATCTCGACACCCTGCGTGTTCAGCATCCGCGGCCGGTGGAACGCGGCGAGCCGCGCGCGCTGCGCGTCCGTGCCGATCTGCAGTCGCTCGAGCAGTTCGCTGACCATCATGTACAGCACGTCGATGTTGCCGTCCTCGATCTTCACCGAGAGGCCGAGCGCGCCGTCGGCGCCGAGCGCCCGCGTGCGCGCCGATGCGCGTACGCCGATCCCGTAGCACGCATCCGCACCGAGCTTGCCGACGACCTGCCCGTCGAACGCATCCATCAGCACCGTGCAGTAGCGCCCTTCCCCGGCGACCAGCTCCGGATGGGCCGTCATCGCATGATGAATGCGCGCCAGCGCGCGCACGCGACCGGTCGCCGCGGCGCCGCCGGCTGCCACCGTATCCGCGCCGTCGGCCAGCGATGCGTAAAGACGCGCGAGGCGATCGAGCGGGAACGCCGGCGTCGGCAGGTTGCAGCCGTCGATCGCCCAGTCGACCTCGTCGTCGCGCAGGCCGCACGCGTTGGCGACCACCTGCTTCACGCGCACCTGCATCGGATGCTCCGGCAGATGGTAGTCGGCGATCGCGGCGCCGATCGCCCGCGCGCCGGCCAGCATCCCGACATGCTTGCCCGAACAGTTGCTGCAGACGCCGGTCGGCGTGTAGTCGCGCTTGATCCACGACCGGTACACCGCGTCCGACAGCGGCGCATGCCCGCCGCACCGCAGATCCGACTCCTGCGCGTCGACCTTCTCCAGCATCGCCCGCGTGCGCGCGATGTGCCGCTCCTCGCTGCTGTGCGACGCGCACATCAACGCGATGTCCGCGTCGTCGAAACCGAACCGCTCGGGCGCGCCCGTCTCGATCACGGACAGCGCCTGGGCCGGCTTCGCCGCCGAGCGCGCGAGCGTCATCCGGTACGGATCGCCGAGCCGGAACAGCAGCTTGCCGCCGGCATCCACCACCGCCACGTCGGCGACGTGTTTGTTCTCGATCGCCTTGCCGCGGTACGTCACGACCGCTGCGCGTTGGGTGTCCATCTGTCTTGTCTCCTTCGTCGGGGCCTGAATGCCGGGGCCCGTGCAACCGGTACGGCAGTGTATCGAGTCTGCCGCCGGGTCGAGCCGGTCGGCCGGTGGAAAGTGGTATTGCGCCGGATGCAAAGCCATCGGCCCCCACGAAAACCTGACAGATTCAGTACACGGAGCCTTCGATCGCCAGCAGCGCGAACGTCGCGAGCCAGTGCTCGCCCATGTAATCGCCGGCCACGTGCGCGAGCGCGCTCGCGAGATGCCGGTCGGCCGCATCGAGCAGCCTCGCGCGTCGCGCATCGCCTTCCGGAAGCGCGCCGGCCAGCGCGCGCTGGCACCACGCGCGGCTCAGGTTCAAGCCGTCCAGATGCGCGATCTTGCCGTCGCTGCGGTCGCTGACCGTCGCCGGCACGAACAGCGTCGCGGGCTCGCCGCGCGCGAGATCCGGCAGGAAACGCGCGAACCAGCCGTCGAATTCGGCCGCCGGCAGCACGCGCCGCATCAGCTCCGCCTCCATCAGCGCGGGCGACAGGAACTCGTCGCCCGACGGCTCCCACGCCTGGCACGCGACATCGTTCAGGTGCCAGCGTCTCGCGGTATCGACGATCAGCGCCGCGAGCCCGTCGCGCTGCGTCGCGCGCGCGAAGTCGAGTGCGAGCGCCAGTGCGAACGCGGTGTTGAAGTGCGTGCCGACCCGTAGCGGATAGGTCGCCTTCGGCAGGAAGGTCTCGAAGCGCGCGACGAACAGGTCGGCGAGCGGCGCGATCGTCTTCGCCCAGCGGGCGGCCTGCGGCACCACGCCCTTCAGCGCGAGCCGCTCCAGCTGCGCGGACAGCGCCAGCAGCCACGCCCATCCGTACGGCCGCTCGAAGCCGCTGTTGTGCGGCAGCGCGAGATACGCGCGTTCGCCGGCGACGTTCGCGTCGGTGAAATGCGCGTCGACGACGGCGATGATCCGCTCGGCTTCCGCCAACGCCGGATAGCGTTCGAGCACGCGCAGCACGAGCCAGTAGCCGTGCACGCACGAATGCCAGTCGTAGCTGCCGTAGAAGATCGGGTGCAATGCGCGCGGCCCCTGCACGTCGTGCGGGCCTTCGAGCGAATGGGTGAGCCTGTTCGGATATTCGCGGGTCAGGTGCGCGAGCGCGAGCGACGCGAATTTCGAGGCGAGTTCGGGGGTCAGTCGGTCGGTCATGGGCATCTCGTCAGAAGCGGAATACGAACGCGTACATCAGCAGCGTGTTGACGGCCAGCAGCAGCACGGCGGTCGGCCACTGCGCCTCGATCACGCCGTTCTTGTCCTTCAGTTCGAGCCGCGCGGCCGGCACGATGTTGAAGTTCGCGGCCATCGGCGTCATCAGCGTACCGCAGAAGCCGCTCAGCATCCCGATCGCGCCGAGAATCGCATCCCGCCCGCCAGCCCCATCGCCAGGCCCGCGATCGTCGCCACCAGCAGCGCGTTGAAGCGCAGCGCGAAACCGATCACGACGATCGGCACGCCAATCAGCACCAGCATTGCTCCTCCTTGTGTTGGATGCGCGGCGCCGTGACGACGTGCTGTCCGCCCGGTTTCGACCGGGTTCAGGCCGCAAAATCCAACACCAGATTTTATCGATAAAAAGTCGACAATTTAAGGCTTCGGCCAAACGTTGAAACCGGTACTACCGTGCGCCGGCCTTGTGCCTGCCGTATGTCAGCCGTGTGCCAGAAGTGTGTCAGCGGCGTTTCGACCGTGTGCGGCCCGAGCGGTCGGCAGCGGGCGGCAACGGCGGCGCGCGCGGCATGCACGCTTGCGCCGCGCGAACCGCGGGCGGCCCGCGCGCCCGCCGCGCATGGCGGAGCGCCGGTGCGCCGACTAAACTGGAAGGCATCGGCAACGTTCGGGAGAGCCGCCATGATTGACGTATTCCAGACCATCGGCAGCCGCGCGTTCTCCGCTCATCTGGCGAAGGACGGGATGGTGACGCTGATGGAACAACGCCACGAAGTCGACCGCGTGACGCTCGCGACCGCCTATGCCGCGCTCGTCGAGGAATCGGAGCAGGAGGCCGACCTGCTCGACGCAACCGTCGAAGGGATGATGCGCGCGCTGATCCAGGGGTACGCGCGCAGCCATTGATCGACTGAACGCGCCCCGGGCGCGGTGCGCCGGCCTGCGCGGCCGGCTCGCCGATGCCCGCGCATGCGCCCGCCCGTTTCCCGCCGAAACGAACGCGCCGGCAACGGGTTTCCGCACTGCCGCATCGTCCCGCAGATCGCCGTCCGCCTTCGCGGGCGGCAAAAAATGTCGCCCCGGAATAGAGAAAAGGGTCTGAAACGACGCAATGCGCAATTTTTTCGATTGCCGCCGCTCGCGCCGCATGACAGCATGCGGACGTCGCCAATCGAAAAGAATCCCGTGCCGCGCGCCCGCCGATGCCGTTCGGCGGCGCCGAACCGGCACTGCCTTTCATGAACCCGGCCCATACCCAACACTACGAACCGACCGGAGCATCCCGCTTGTGAATATCGGCATCGTCAACGACCTCCCGCTTGCCGTCGAGGCGATGCGCCGCGCGCTCGCGCGCCGGCCCGAGCATCGCGTGCTGTGGGTCGCGACCGACGGCGCGCAAGCCGTCGAACTGTGCGCCGCGCAACCGCCCGACGTCGTGCTGATGGACCTGGTCATGCCGAAGTGCGACGGGATCGAGGCGACGCGGCGCATCATGCGTTCCGCCCGCCCGTGCGCGATCCTGATCGTGACGAGCTGCATCGGCGCGAACGCATGGCGCGTGTTCGAAGCGATGGGTGCCGGCGCGCTCGACGCGGTCGATACGCCTCGCCTCGGCGAGGACGCGGCCGGCGACACCGCGCGGCTGCTGCTCGCCAAGATAGACCAGATCGGCCGCCTGCTCGACGCGCCCGGCGGTGTCCGCGCGGCCGGCACGGCCTCGCGCACGGGCGGCGGCCCGCTGATCGCGATCGGCGCGTCCGCCGGCGGCCCCGGCGCGCTCGCGTCGATCCTCGGCAGCCTGCCGGCCGACTTCAGCGCGCCGATCGTGATCGTCCAGCACGTCGATCGCGCGTTCGCCGAAGGCATGGCGCAATGGCTCGACGGCCAGACGCCGCTGACCGTGCGCGTCGCGCACGAAGGTGACCGCCCGCAGCCGGGCGTCGCGCTGCTCGCGGCGACCGACGATCACCTGCGCATCACGCGCACCGGCACGCTCGAATACACGCGCGAACCGGCCGCCACGCCGTACCGGCCGTCGGTCGACGTGTTCTTCAACAGCCTGACCGAGCACTGGCCGGGCCGCGTGATCGGCGTGCTGCTGACCGGCATGGGACGCGACGGCGCGATCGGCCTGAAGGCCCTGCGGATGAAGGGCTATCACACGATCGCGCAGGACGAGGCGACCAGCGCCGTCTACGGCATGCCGAAGGCGGCCGCGACGCTCGGCGCGGCCCGCGCGATCCTGCCGCTCGAGCGCATCGCGGGCGAGCTGGCGGCACTCGCGCGAATCTGAACCCAATGAAACCCTGTCCCACCCGTCGCAGCCATGGCGCGACCCTGCATCAATCATGACCAGCGACCTCACCCGCCCGCCCGGCAGCCTGCAGGCGGCGTTCGACGCCTTGCACGTGCCGCCCACGCCGCACGCCGACACCCCCGCGATGGTCCTGCTCGTCGACGACCAGACGATCGTCGCGGAAGCCATCCGGCGCGCGCTCGTCGACGAGGACGGCATCGACTTCCACTACTGCCCGCGCTCGGACGACGCGCTGGCGACCGCGATCGAGACGCGGCCGACCGTGATCCTGCAGGATCTCGTGATGCCCGGCATCGACGGGCTGAGCCTCGTGAAGGCATACCGCGCGAATCCGGCGACGCGTGACGTGCCGATCATCGTGCTGTCGACGCAGGAAGAGCCGGTGATCAAGAGCGCCGCGTTCGCGGCCGGCGCGAACGACTATCTCGTGAAACTGCCCGACCGCATCGAACTGGTCGCGCGGATCCGCTATCACTCGCGCTCGTACATGAACCTGCTGCAGCGCGACGAGGCCTACCGCGCGCTGCGGCAATCGCAGCAGCAACTGCTCGAGGCCAATCTCGAACTGCGGCGCCTCACGCACTCGGACGGCTTGACCGGGCTGTCGAACCGCCGCTATCTCGACGAATACCTGGCCGCCGAATGGCGGCGCGGCACGCGCGAGCGCAGCGAGCTGTCGCTGCTGATGATCGACGTCGACAACTTCAAGCTGTACAACGACACGTACGGCCACGTGTCGGGCGACAGCGTGCTCAAGCAGGTCGCGACGACCATCGAACGCTGTCTCGGGCAGTCCGGCGATCTCGCCGCGCGTTTCGGTGGCGAGGAGTTCGCGGTCGTGATGCCGGCCACGTCGCCGGGCGCCGCGCGGCTGCTCGGCGAGAAGATCCGCCTCGCGGTCGAGTCGCTGCGGCTCGAGCATGTGCACGCGTCGACGGGCCGCTACGTGACGATCAGCATCGGCGGCGCGAGCATCGTGCCGGCCCCCGGCCTGCCGACCACCGCTCTGATCGAGGCGGCCGATCGCGCGCTGTATCGCGCGAAGCACGACGGCAAGAATCGCGTCGAGATCGACGCGCCGCCGGCGCCCCCGGTTCCGCCGGCCGGCGGCGGTTTCGCCTGAATGCCTACACGGTGACGAGCCGGCGCGCGTAATCGGTCGGATCGAGCGGCCGGCCGAACAGGTAGCCCTGCTGCATGTCGCAGCCGATCTGCTGCAGGAACCACGACTGCGCCTGGGTCTCGACGCCTTCCGCGGTGACCTTCATCCCGAGGGAATGCGCCATCGCGACGACGGCCTGCGTGATCGCGACCGAGTCGCGATGATCGGGCACGCCCGATACGAACGAACGGTCGACCTTCAGGTTGTGCAGCGGGAAACGCTTCAGGTAGGCGAGCGACGAGTAGCCGGTGCCGAAATCGTCGACCGAGATCCGCACGTTCATGTCCGTGAGCGCTTCGAGCATCGGCAGCACGGTGTCCGTGTCGTTCATCAGCAGTCCTTCGGTAATCTCCAGTTCGAGCGCCCCCGGATCGAGCTGCGTCTGCGCGAGGCAGTGGTAGACCGACTCGACGAGCCCCTCGTGGAACTGCCGCGGCGACAGGTTGACCGCGAGCGTCAGGTCGGGCGCGATCGTGCGGCGCCATTCGGCGGCCTGCCGGCAGGCCGTTTCGAGCACCCACTGGCCGATCGCGACGATCAGCCCGGTATCTTCCGCGACCGGAATGAATTCCGCCGGCGACATCGGCCCGAGTTCGGGGCTCGTCCAGCGCAGCAACGCTTCGGCGCCGACCGTGCGGCCGCTGCGCGCGTCGACGACCGGCTGGTACGCGAGCCGCAGCATGTCCGACGAGAACGCGCGCCGCAGCGACTGCTCGATCGCGAAGCGGCGCTGCAGGCGCTGGTTCAGCTGCGCGGTGAAGAACGTGAAGTGGTTGCGGCCGCGCTGCTTCGCGTCGTACATCGCGGAGTCGGCGTTGCGCATCAGCGTGACCGAATCGTCGCCGTCGCGCGGCGCGACGCTGATGCCGATCGACACGCCGAGCCAGTATTCGTTGTTCGCGATCTCGAACGGCTGCGCGATCGTGTCGATCACCTCGCGCGCGAGCACGGCCAGCTCGTCGGGATCGTCGCAGTGGTCGACGAGGATCACGAACTCGTCGCCGCCGACGCGCGTGAGCGCGTGGCGCCCGCCCGCGCAGGCCGCGAGGCGCGCCGCGACGCTGCGCAAGAGCGCGTCGCCGGCCTCGTGGCCGGCCGTGTCGTTGACCTTCTTGAAGCCGACGAGATCGAGGAACAGGATCGCGACATGCGCAGGCCCGGCCGCCGCCTCGCGCGCGCCGAACAGCTCGCGCATCCGTTCGGAGAGCCAGCGCCGGTTGTAGAGGCCCGTCAGCGCGTCGCGCGTCGCCAGGTAGCGCAGTTGCTGCTGCGCTTCGCGCACGGGGCCGATGTCGTGAAACGACACGAGCACCGATTCGGGCTGCGTCTCGCCCGGTTTCACGATCGGCACCGCGTTGCCGCGCACCCAGATGACGTCGCCGTCGGCGAGCCCGAAGCCGACCGAGTAGTCGAGCTGCGGCATGGCCGTGGTGAACGCGAGCCGGCTCGGCCAGTCGTCGGGCGCGAGCGGTGTGCCGTCCTCGCGCAGCTTGTACAGGATCACCGTCGACAGCCGGCGGCCGACGAGGTCGCCCTTCGCACGCATCATCCGGTTCGCGCTCGGATTGCTCGCGATCACCATGCCGTCGCGCGACACCACGAGAATCCCTTCGTTCAGGCTGTTGACGACCAGGCGGTGATGTTCCTCGCTGCGCGCGAGCTGCCGCGCGATCCAGTCCTGGTGCACCGCGAGGCCGACGCTGTTGCCGATATCGCGCAGCAGGTCGGTTTCGGTGTCGGTGGGCCGCCGCGGCGTACGGTGATAGACGGCGAATGCGCCGAGCACGGTGCCCGTATCGTCCAGGAACGGCACCGACCAGCACGCGCGCAGGCCGTGCGGCAACGCGAACGAACGGTAGGCGGCCCACAGCGGATCGGTTTCGATGTCTTCGACGGCGATCATCCGGCGCTCGTACATCGCCGTGCCGCACGAGCCCGCGGCGGGCCCGATCGATGCGCCGTCGATCGCCGCGCTGTACTGCACGGGCAGCGACGGCGCGGCACCGACGTGCACGTGCACGCCGTCCGCGTCGAGCAGCAGGATCGTGCACGACGCGCCGTCGCCGAGCAGCGCCTCGGCGCGCCGGCAGACCTCGACGAGCAGTTCCGGCAGTGGTGTATTGCGTGTGATCAGCCTCAGCACGCTTTGCTCGGATGCGAGCACTTCCGCTGCGAGGCCGAGACTGTAGCGAGAACTTTGCGGTTCGGTATTCAAGATGAATCCTGCCGTCAGTTCGACCGGGTCTGGTGCGCCCGATTCGTAGCGATTCTTCGTGCCGTTTTTTCATCGCTCCGGGTTTACGAGAGCCCGGTGCGTCCCCAAGAGCGCGCGTCGCGACGCGTACCAAAATACATTTAACACCAATCCGCGCGGCCCCGCGCATCCGCGTGCATCAGGGCTTACGCGCGGTCGCGCCCCGCATGCGCGGCGACGCGCGTGGCGGCGCCCGATTCATCAGACGGTTGGCGCGCGCGGCGCCTCACGCGTGCCCGCCCGGCGGCTCGCGCGTGACCGCCTTCAGCGCGTCGATCGCGGCCGCCACCGACGCGCCCGCCGGCGCCGCGAACAGCGCGCCGACCGTGTCGGGCATCGTCGACAGCTTCAGCGGCAAGCGGCCGACACGCTCGCCGGCGGCCGCCGCCATGCCGAACGCGCGGGCCGACTGCACGAACAGGCACGGCGTCTGTTCGGCGACCGCGCGGTTGGTCTGCCATGACACCGATTCCATCATCACGACCGGCGGCGCGAGGCCCGCCTTCGCGAACTCGGCATCGAGCGCCGTGCGCGCCGGCGAGCCGAGCGGCGGCGCGATCCACGGAAACGCCGCCGCGTCGCGCCAGCCGACTCGCGGGCGCCGCAGCAGCGGATGGCGCGGCCCGCACACGACGATCATGTCGTCGCGATAGAGCGGCGCGATCTCGAGCCCTGCGCGCAGCGCCGACACGTCGAGCCGGCACACCAGCAGGTCGAGTTCGTGGCGCTGCGCCTGCGCGAGCATCCGGTCGAGCGTGTCCTCGCGAACGTTGAGCTGCACCGCGCGCCCCGCGTCGCGCAGCCAGGCGAGCACGCCCGGAATCAGTTGCGGCGCCATGTTCGGCAGCAGGCCGATCGACACCGGGCGGCCGGCGCCGGTGCGCAACGCGTCGAACGCGGGCGCGACGCCGCGCAAGTCGGTCAGCACGCGGCCGATGCATTCGAGCAGCGCATCGCCGTACGCGGTCGGCGCGACGCGGCGCGACGTGCGCTCGAACAGCAGCAGGCCGAGCGACGCCTCGAGTTCGCGCAGCCACTTCGACAGCGCCGGCTGCGTGATCGACGCGGCCTCGGCCGTGCGCGCGAAGCTGCGCGTGCGGGCGAGCGCGTCGAGCGTCTCGAGGTCGCGCAGCCGCAGCCGGCGCAGCGCCTGCGCGATGCGCGGGTCGTGGGCCGGCGCGCCGGGCGGCGCGAGCGGGTCCGGCGCAAGGCGGCCGCCCGGGCCGCGGGTCGCGAAAGTCACTGACATCTCCGTCATTCATGTTCCGGGGGTTATCGATCGATCGCGATCTTTCATCGATCGATACGCGATCGTGCCGCATAGTCGTCGGCATGAAAACCCCCGGCGCGCGCCGGCACGAACAGGAGACGACGACGTGAAAGACGATCAGGACCCCACCGCCGGCGCACCCGCGGCCCGGCGCCAGTTCCTCAAGCTCGCCGGCGCGGCGGTCGCGGCGGCCGGTTTCGGCGCGGACGCTCGCACGGCCAACGCGGTGCCGGCCGCCCCGGCAGCCGCGGCAAGCGGCGACGCCGGGCCCGCGCCGGCGTTTCACGGCGCGGCGACGGCACCCGCCGCGCCGCCCGCCGGCTACAACATCCTGTTCATCCTGACCGACCAGGAGCGCCACTTCGACCGCTGGCCGTTTCCCGCGCCGGGCCGCGAAGCGCTGCGCCGCGACGGCATCACGTTCACGCGCCACCAGATCGCCGCGTGCGTGTGCTCGCCGTCGCGCTCCACCGTCTACACCGGACAGCACATCCAGCACACCGGCGTGCTCGACAACGCGGGCATGCCCTGGCAGAAGGACATGTCGCCGGACGTGCGCACCGTCGGCCACATGCTGCGCGACGCCGGCTACTACGCCGCGTATCTCGGCAAGTGGCACCTGAGCGCGACGATGCACGAAACCACGAGCCCGTACACCGCGCCGGTGGCCGACTACAACCGCACGATCCGCGCGTACGGCTTCGACGACTACTTCGGCGTCGGCGATCTGATCGGGATGGTGCGCGGCGGCTATCAATACGATGGCATCACGACCGAGGCCGCGGTGAGCTGGATGCGCAACCATGCGCCGCGGCTCGAGAAGGAAGGCAAGCCGTGGTTCCTCGCGGTGAACCTCGTCAATCCGCACGACGTGATGTTCGTGAACACCGACACGAACGGCTCGGCCGTGCAGGACGCGAACCATCCGATGCTCGGCAACGCGCCACCGCCCGACGACGCGCTGTATCGCACGTCGTGGCGCGACGTGCCGCTCGCGGCGTCGCGCCGGCAGCCGTACGACGCGCCCGGACGACCGGCCGCGCACGGGATGTTCAATGCCGCGCATGCGAACCTCGTCGGCCGCTATCCGTTCACCGACGAACGCCTGCGCATTTACCAGGATAACTACTTCAATTGCATCCGCGACTGCGACACGCACGTCGTGCGCCTGCTGCAGTCGTTGCAGTCGCTCGGCCTCGAAGAGCGCACGATCGTCGTGATGACGGCCGACCACGGCGATCACGTCGGCGCCCACCAGCTCGTCGGCAAGGGCGCGACCGCGTATCAGCCGCAGAACCACGTGCCGCTCGTGATCCGCCATCCCGCGTATCCGGGCGGCACGCAGTGCGATGCGCTGACGTCGCACATCGATATCGCGCCGACGCTGCTCGGGCTGACCGGCATCGACACCGCGCGCGCCGCGTCGATCCGCGGCGACGCGCTCAAGGGCCACGACCTCACGCGCTGGCTCGCGAAGCCGGCCGACGCGAAGCTGCACGCGGCACGCGACGCCACGCTGTTCAACTACGCGATGCTGCTCTACTACGACAGCGAATGGATGCTCAAGGAGCTGACCGCGCTGCGGCAAAAAGGCGTGCCCGAGGACGCGCTGCTGCGTCGCGCGCTCGCGCAGCAGCCCGACTTCCGGCTGCGCGGCACGATCCGCAGCGTGTACGACGGCCGTTATCGGTTCACGCGCTATTTCTCACCGCTCGAGTTCAACCGGCCGACGACGCTGGAGGACCTGTTCGCGCGCAACGACGTCGAGCTGTTCGACGTCGCGAACGATCCGGCCGAAATGCACAATCTCGCGCGGGACCGCAAGCAGCAAGGCGAGCTGCTGCTCGCGATGAACGGCCGGCTGAACGACCTGATCGCGAGCGAAGTCGGCGACGACAGCCCCGATGTGATGCCGATCCGCGACGGAAAGGTGCAGGTGCAGATCCGCAAGCATCACTGACGGCGCGGAAGGCGTGATCGAAAGGCGCCGTCCGATGACGGCGCCCCACCGCCGTCAGTCCTTGCGGATGTGTTCGGCGAGGAAGTCGATCAGCAGCCGCACGCGCGGCAGGAGCCCGCGCCGGGACGGGAACACCGCGTGAATCACGCCGCCCTTCGGCGCCCACCCCGGCAGCACGTCGATCAGCGTGCCGTCGCGCAGGTCGTCCTCGATGACCATGCACGGCAACTGGACGATGCCGACGCCATGAATCGCCGCGTCGCGCAACGCGTGCATGTCGTCGGAGATGTAGCGCGGATGATGGCGCAGCTGCGCCTGCTCGCCGTTCGGCCCGACCAGCTGCCACACGTGCTGCCGCGGCGGCCCCCAGTCTAGGCTCGGCTCGCCGGCCAGCTCGGCCGGGTCGACCGGCACCGTGCGTCCGGCCAGCCACTGCGGCGCGGCCACCAGCCGCTGCGGGCTGTCGCCGAGAATCCGCATCACGAGGTCGCTGTCCTCCAGCGGTGGGAAACGCACGCGCAGCGCCAGGTCGAAGCCTTCGCTCAGCAGGTCGACCCGGCGGTTCGTCGCCTCGAGATGCACGTGTACCGCCGGATGGATCGCCATGAAGCGCGCGACGAGCTCGCTCACGCGATATTCGAGCAGCGCGGTCGGGCAGCTCACGCGGACGATCCCGCGCGGCTCCGCGTGCCGGCGCTCGATCACCTCGCGCGCCGCGTCGGCCTCGACCAGCACCGCGAGGCAGCGTTCGTAGAATTCGCGGCCGGTTTCCGTGACCGTGAAATGACGCGTCGTCCGCTGCAGCAGCCGCACGTCGTAGTGCGCTTCCAGCGCGGCGATGCGCCGGCTCAGCGTCGACTTCGGGACATCCAGCGCCCGCCCCGCCTGCGTGAAGCCGCCGTGCTCGACCACCTTCACGAAATAGTAGAGGTCGTTCAGGTCATCCATGATTGTTCCACCCATAGAACACTGACGGCAGTCTAAGGGACTGGAAGCTCGGTTGTTGCGCGAATAGCATCTTTCTTCGTTGTGGATCGATTGCGCGAACGCGAGCGTAGATTTTCCCTGACGGGTGCCTCGCGTGCCGAATCGATTGACTAAGCTTGGAGCATTCGCCCGCCGCGCGCACCGCATCGGACGTGTGCGACAGCACGGGCGCCCCGCCGCGACGACGATCCCGACGCCGCGGCCGCCCATCCTGGACCCTCGGGATTTCTCTCACTTCCTGTCCTGTCTCTGGAGGCAACCATGGCAAGCGAACCGATTCGCGATCCCGCGAACGACCACCTGCTCACCCCGCAGAACGCGGCGTTCATCGTCA
>NZ_QTQH01000026.1:0-102729 GCF_003853805.1 Burkholderia sp. Bp8994 | reverse complement strand
GAGAAGATCGAAGCGGCGGCAGACGCAGGCAAGTCGCAGTTCGTGAGCCGCGAAGTGACGAAGCTGGACCGTCCGGAGCTGACGTCGGCGAGCATCATCGTGTCGGGTGGCCGCGGCCTGGGCAGCGGCGAGAACTACACGAAGGTTCTCGAGCCGCTGGCCGACAAGCTGAGCGCCGCGCTCGGCGCATCGCGCGCGGCAGTCGACGCCGGCTACGTGCCGAACGACTACCAGGTCGGCCAGACCGGCAAGATCGTCGCACCGCAGCTGTACATCGCGGTCGGCATCTCGGGTGCGATCCAGCATCTGGCCGGCATGAAGGATTCGAAGGTGATCGTCGCGATCAACAAGGAGCCGGAAGCACCGATCTTCAGCGTGGCCGACTACGGCCTCGTCGGCGATCTGTTCGCGCTCGTGCCGGAGCTCGTCGGCGAACTCGGCAGTAATGCGGCCTGACCCTGTGCATTCCGTGGAGAACCACAATGACTGACCTTTTTGAGAACCCAATGGGACTGATGGGATTCGAGTTTGTCGAATTCGCGTCCCCTCTTCCTGGCACCCTCGAACCCGTTTTCGAGAAACTCGGTTTCACGCTGGTTGCGCACCATCGTTCGAAAGACGTGTTGCTGTACCGACAAGGCGATATCAATTTCATCGTCAACCGGCAGCCACAAAGCCAGGCTGCGTACTTCGCTGCTGAGCACGGTCCGAGCGCCTGCGGGATGGCGTTCCGCGTCCGCGATGCCCACCGTGCCTACGATCGCGCCCTTGCAATGGGCGCCCAGCCCGTCGACATTCCGACTGGGCCGATGGAACTGCGGCTCCCCGCGATTCGCGGCATCGGCGGCGCACCGATCTACCTGATCGACCGGTTCGAAGATGGCCAGTCCATCTACGACATCGACTTTTCGTTCATCGAAGGCGTTGACCGACATCCGGTCGGGCACGGTTTGACGCGCATCGATCATCTGACGCACAACGTCTACCGCGGCCGAATGGCGCACTGGGCCGGATTCTACGAGAAGCTCTTCAACTTCCGCGAGATTCGCTACTTCGATATACAGGGCGAGTACACGGGCCTCGCTTCGCGGGCGATGACAGCGCCTGACGGCAAAATTCGCATCCCGCTCAACGAGGAATCGTCGCGCGGCAGCGGACAGATCGAGGAATTCTTGATGCAGTTCAACGGCGAAGGAATACAGCATATCGCCCTCGCTACGGATAACCTCGTGGACACGATCGACCGGTTGCAGTTCGCCGGTGTGCCGTTGATGACCGCGCCCAACGATTTCTACTACGACGCGCTGGAAGCGCGATTGCCGGGGCATGGCCAGCCGGTCGACCAACTGAAAACGCGCGGCATCCTGCTGGACGGCAGCACGGCAGATGAAAAGCCACGCCTGTTGCTGCAGATCTTCTCTCAAACGCTGCTCGGGCCCGTGTTTTTCGAGTTCATTCAGCGACAAGGCGACGACGGTTTCGGCGAAGGCAACTTCAAGGCTTTGTTCCAGTCACTCGAACGCGATCAAATCGCGCGGGGCACGCTGCAAACCGGACATTGACGACATCGAGCGCGGGCGGCGCCGAGCGTTTGTCTCGGGCTGCCCGGCCGGCGATACGCGACCGCCACGGAGTAATCAAAAGAATCGGGCGCTTGAGGCAGCGCAGCCGTCAGCCCGTCATCCTGGAGACGCATCAATGAAGCTCATCAAAGCGCTGCTCGTCGCCGCGCTATGGATTGCCGCGCAGTGTGCACACGCACGAAGCAGTTCCGACATGGCCGCCCACGTCGAGGTCCACCAGATTTCCTCACTCACCCTCACCGACAGTCAGATGCTGACCGGCAACAAGAATGGAAAGGCCGTGACGGTAGCCGGCATCCTGCGCCTCGCGAAGCACACGGGAAGACAGCCGGTAGTGGTGCTGATTCATGGTTCGAGCGGAATGGGTGCGAACATCGAAATGTGGGAGCGCACGTTCAACGAGAACGGTATCGGGACATTCGCAATCGATGGATTCACCGGCCGCGGGATCAGGTCCACCAGCCAGGATCAGTCGCAGCTTGGTCGGCTGAACCTCGTTCTCGACGCATATCGGGCGCTGGACCTGCTCTCGCACGATTCCCGCGTCGATCCGGACAAGATCATGCTGATGGGCTTTTCGAGAGGTGGACAGGCAACGCTCTACGCCGCCATGACGCGACTCAATCGCCTGTGGAATACGTCTGGTGTTCGCTTTCGTGCCTATATGCCCTTCTATCCCGACTGCATGACCCGTTATCGCGACGACACCGACGTCAACGGGCCAATCCGCGAATTCCATGGGGCAGACGACGATTACGACCCTGCGCCGGCCTGTGCCGCATACTTCGAGCGGCTGCAACAGGCCGGCAAAGACGCCACCATGACGGTTTTTCCGCACGCATCGCATGCGTTCGACATGCCGTACGCGATGCCCACTGTCGTCGTAAAGGGCGCGCAAACGGTACGGGCGTGCCGTATCGTCGAAAACGAAAGCGGCGAACTGATGAACGAGGCCACCGGTTCACCCTTTTCCTTTCACGACGATTGCGTTCAGACCGACCCCCACGTTGGAGGCAATGCGCAGGCGCGCGACGCGGCAATCGTCGACGTGATGGCGTATCTCAAGACAGTGCTGGGTAGCGGCGGCGACGCGCCGGGCAACTAGCCCGTCGTCGCGGCAATCAGGCTCGCCGCGGCGTCAATGGCGGCCACCTCGCATGCTTTGGGGGCGTCAGGCTTCTTACGTTCCGCCAGTTTGACAACTGGTCTGTCGGGCAAACGAATTTGTCATTCTGGCAAGCACGGAATTCACAACGCGCGGAAGACTGCCGGCCACTGAAGAATGTCAGTGCTGAGTGCGCAGTCGGTCAACCAGCAAGCGGAACGCTGCAGAATTGTTCTTTCTGGTTGGGTAATAGAGATGGTAGCCGGAAAAGGGTGAACACCAATCCTCGAGAAGACGGACGAGACGACCATCGCGAATCATCGGGGCAGCATGGTCTTCGACGAGGCAGGCAACACCCTGCCCGTCCACCGCAGCCGCCAGGATCATGTCCGGGTCATCGAAAGTCAAAGGTCCTTCAACGCGCACTTTCATTTCCTGTCGGCCTTTTTTGAATTGCCAGGCATAAAGCGCCCCTGAGCCGGGCAGGCGAAAATTGATGCAGGCGTGCTGGGCCAACTGATGGGGATGGGTAGGTATGCCGCGTTGGGCAACGTAGCCGGGCGTGGCCACGATCGCCAGGCGGAGGTCAGGTCCGATTTTTACCGCAACCATGTTTGGCGCCACCAGTTCCCCAAGCCTGATACCGGCATCGAATCGATCGTCCGCGAGGTCTCGGAAAGCCGCGTCAATGTTCACCTCGACTTGTATGTCCGGGTAGTCTCTGACGAATTTCTGCAGCACAGGCCATAACACGCTAACCGCGGCATGCCGCGGAGTAGTGATGCGGAGAGTGCCCCGGGGGCTTTCCCGTAGAGAGCCGACAGTACCAAGTGTCAGGTCAATGGCTTCGAAAGCCGGCTTCAGTCCCTGCAAGAAGGTTTCGCCTGCCGGAGTCAACGCGACGCTCCGTGTCGTGCGCGTCAGAAGACGAACACCGAGCCGCGTTTCAAGCCGCCGCAAAGTGTGGCTTAGAGCGGACTGCGACGTCAGCAGGCGCGCTGCGGCGCGCGTGAAACTCCTTTCCTCTGCAACAGCGACGAAGGCATTCAGGTCGATTAGGTCATCTCGGTTCATGTGTTTCCCGCCCCGGTTTCATGATTTGCCAATATAACTGTTTTACTTATTTATATCTGCAATTCAATGGTGTAAACCCGCAAAATGAGGGTGTTCAAGACATAACAGATGACGAGCGATATTCCCCGCACATCGTCTGGTCTCCAAACCACCACGGACGTAACAGCCATGACAAATCATTCGCGTCGAACTTTCCTCGCAGGAACCGCAGCAGCCGCAGTCGCGACGCTGGCGCCGGGGAAATACGCAACGGCTCGCGAGGCTTCATCGCCGGCCATGACCGCACCCATACCCGGAGTATTCCAGCGGACTGTCGGGAAGATCGAGATGCTCTCCGTCTCCGATGGCGCCAACAGCTTTCCGCGTCGAGAAAACTTCGTCTCGAATGTTCCGCCAGCGGACGTCGTCCGCGCACTGCAGGCGGCTCGTTTGCCGACAGACACCATTACGCTAACGTTCACCCCCGTCGTCCTCAAGACTAATGGGCGCGTGATCGTAATTGATACCGGGCTCGGGGAAGCGGCCTTCAGACAGAGCAACGGCGTCGGCGGACAGTTCCATACCAACCTTGAAGCGGCCGGCTACGATGCGGCCGCAGTCGACAGGGTATTGATCTCGCATTTCCATGCCGATCACATTGGTGGACTGGTGACAGCAGATGGCCGCGCGGCATTTCCGAATTCCGAAATCTGGGTACCTGCTGCCGAATACGCGTTTTGGCTGAACGACGCAAACATGGCTCGAGCGGAATCGGAAGCCACAATGGCGAATTTCCAGCGTGCACGCCGCATATTCGGAATTCTCGGCGACTCAGTCAGAACATTCGAGCCGGACACAGAGGTTGCACCGGGCGTCACGTCCATGGCCACACACGGTCACACGCCGGGACATACGTCCTTCGTCGTCGAATCTGGCGCCGATAAGGTGGTCATTCAAGGCGACGTGACCACACATCCAGCGCTATTCATCCGCCATCCGCACTGGCACGGAGCCACGGACATGGATCCTGAGATGGCACAGCAAGCACGAATCAAACTGTATGACCGGGCCGTAGCGGAAGGGATGCTCATTCAAGGATTCCACTTTCCATTTCCGGCTTTGGGCCACTTGGCGCGAGAACAGGACGGCTATCGATTGATTCCTATTGGCTAAGGTGCGCGCACGCGCGCGACGCAGCGGTCGCCGACGTAATGGCTTACTTGAGGACAGGGATGCGCAACGTCAGCGAGGTTCCAGTCGAATAGCGCCGCCATCGTTGCAGACACGACAGCCACGGCGTCAATCGCCGCTGGCCTCGAGTGCGTGGGGACTGGGTAGACGCCTGACGTTCCGCCCATCTGACCAGCGCCTGTAGTCGGCTGGCGTCATGCCGGTGAGTTGGCTGAAGGCACGCCGAAACGACGTTTCCTCACTGTAGCCGCATTGCAGTGCTACCTGCTTAATGCTTGCTCCAGGCCGCTCGAGCAACACGCAAGCCATTTCGATCCGCACGCGGGTAATGAACCCTTTGGGTGACTCGTCGGTCAAGCGCTTCAGCCGCCGGTGCAGTGTCCGTTCACTGAGACTCAGCGCGCTCGCCAGCGCTTCAGCGGTCAATCCAGGGCTGGCATGGCGAACGATCTGCTCTGCTTGCAGAAGCAGCGGGTCGGTGGCGTTGACGAACCCACGTGGCGCATAAACCAGTTGCGGCAGCGGCAAGCTGTCGGCCACGGAGATATCTGCGGCGAGACGGGCCACATCGGGCCCTGCCTCGCGCCTGATCACGTGCAAGGCCAGATCCACCCAGGACAGCGGACCGCCTGTCGTCACGATCCGATCCTGCTCTTCCACTGCCGTGCCCCACACCGCGCGTGCCTTGGGAAACCGCTGCCTGAACGCATGGTGGAGCCACCACGTGGTCGTACAGCGCCTGCCGTTCAGCAAGCCGGCCTCTCCGAGCACGAAGGTACCTGCACACGCAGCGCCCACCAGCGCACCGGCCTGATGACGCTCTTGCAGCCACGTTGCCGCGTGGCCGATCGATGCGGATACAGGGGGTAGCCGGTCCGGCCCCAGTGCCATACCGGTGACAAGCGCCACGTCGCATTGCGTTAATTCCCGAAACGAGGCATCGATCGGAATCAGCCGGCCCTGCGGATCGCGCAGGCCCTTCCCATCCGCGCTTGCGATGACGGTCTCGAAGGTTGGGAGGGCTCGGCCGGGCAGGTCATATGACGCTTCGGCAGGCGGTGCGCGTAACGCCTGCTCCGTCATCCAGAACAGATCGGCAAGGCCGCTAATGGCGGAGAGCAGGCTGCCTTCGACTGCAACGATTCCTATGCGCACGGCGCGCTCCGTGTCTCAGGGGGGTGGCGAATTTTGCATGAATGTTGGCGAGTTTGCCACCTGCAACGGTTCACTGAAGCCGGATAAATTTGGCACGTCCCCTCAACGATTCGCTTTCACATGAAATTCCCATTCCTTCACGACTGTCCGGTCTCGCTCTTTCAGAGACGCGCGCGCCGTCGGTCCGCATGGTTCAGCCGACTGGTTGCTGCCGTAGCCTTCACGGCGACGCTGACGACGGCTCATGCGGCAGCGACTGCGGCGCCGGCTGTGCGCAACATTGTCCTCGTGCATGGCGCCTTTGCGGACGGATCAAGTTGGAGCCACGTGATCGTCAGGCTACAGCGCATGGGTTACCGCGTCACTGCTGTGCAAAACCCTCTCACTTCGCTCGCAGACGACGTTGCCGCCACCGAAAGCGTCCTGCATCGGCAAACCGGCGACGTACTGCTGGTGGGCCACTCCTGGGCCGGCGCGGTCGTCACGCAGGCCGGCAACGCTGCCAATGTGAAAGGCCTGGTCTATCTGTCCGCGCTGGTACCGGACGACGGCGAGTCCGTCGCCGACCTTCTGCAACGCCTCCACGCGCCGATGACCGGCCTCGCACCGGACGCCCACGGGCTGATCTGGCTCGACGATGCGCGAGCGTTTCAGCACGTCATGGCGGCGGACATTCCGCTCGAACAGGCTCGCGTCCTGGCATCGGTTCAACAGCCTGTCGCGGCGGCCTGCTTCACCGGGAAGATCCAGCACGCGGCCTGGCACGACAAGCCTGTCTGGTATCTGCGAACCACCAACGACAATGCGCTGAAGCCCGCCGTGCAGCAAGCCATTGCGCAGCACATCGGGGCAACGGTCAGGTCGATTCGCTCCAGCCACATGTCGATGCTATCTCACCCGGACGAGGTCGCGAGGCTGATCGATCTGGCCGCCCGGAAGGCATCGCAATGAATTCCAGCGCGTTTCGACGCGCTTCACTCCTCCCCTGACAGGCAGGCTTCAATGAATATCCTTCATCTCGATTCGAGCATGCTCGGCAACAGTTCCATCACGCGAGAGCTGTCCGCGGCCGTGGCAGCTGTTCTCCGGGCGCAGCATCCATCGGCGCATGTGACGTATCGTGATCTCGTCCGTGACGAAATCCGGCATCTCAGCGGCCCAATCGCAGCAGGATTTCGCCAGATCGACGTCGGTGCTCTCGACGACGCCACCGCGCACGAACATGAGCTGTCCGAAGCACTCGTCAAGGAGTTTCTAGCGAGCGACGTCATTGTCGTCGGTGCGCCGATGTACAACTTTTCGGTACCGAGTCAGTTGAAAGCATGGCTTGATCGTGTGGCCCAGGCCGGGCGCACGTTCCGGTATACCGAAAACGGCCCGGTCGGCCTGGCGGGCGGCAAGCAGGTGATCGTAGCCTCGGCGCGCGGTGGGTTTTACGTGGAAGCGCCGCTCGCACACATGGATTTCCAGGAAAGCTACCTGCAGGCGTTCTTCGGTTTCCTGGGCATCACCGACGTCCGGTTCGTACGAGCAGAGGGGGCGTCGAAAGGTCAAGCTGCCCGGGACGAGGGCATCGCACTCGCCATGGCGTCCCTGACCGAGGTACTCGTCAACGTGCGCACGTCCGGTGAGCAAACCATCCAGTAACAGGGGTCGCTTATGCTGTTCGCCATCAAGCTCGGCTACGTCCGTCCCATCGAAGAAATCCAGGCGCATCTCGATGCTCACAAGGCATGGCTCGTCAGATACGCACAGGCGGGAAATATCCTTGCCGCGGGCCCGCTGCATGAAGAAAACGGCGGATTCGTGCTCGCGTATGCGGGCCAACCACGGGATATCGAGAAAATGATTGCCGAAGACCCATTCCATATTCACGGGCTGGCCACGTTCGATGCTCACTGCTGCGAACCTGCCATATGTGCGGCGGGTTTTCCTGCAAACTGGGCAGCAGGCGCCTGGTCGATATGATTGGCTCCGTTTTCGGCGCGTGTTCGCGCAGGCATCCAGATCAGCGCCGTAGGATCATATCCTGACGCTGACCAACGCATCGCCACAGCGCCATCTGCCAGATCATGCGCACGAGCCATGCCGACCTCGCCGCATCTAGGCTGTCAGGGCATCTCGATCCACCTAAGCGCTGATCAAACTAACCAGTCTGTGGAGCCTGCCAGGACCAAAACAGTATCGATGACTCAGATTCATGAACCGGCGTACCCGAGACTCCCTGACGGGCTGGAAGGGGCAGAACTGGAACAGTCTACACGCCCAGCGCGGCAGAGATTCGGCTCGTCTTCAGCTAGCGCGCCCGGGCCGCACCCGGCGGCGGCCGGCCATCGCCTGCTATAATTTCCGGCTACGTTTACCTTCCTGCGGCGCGCTCGATGCAGCGCGCCCCGCCCTGACCCATGCTCGTTCTCGGCATCGAAAGCTCCTGCGACGAAACCGGCCTCGCGCTCTACGACACGCAGCGCGGCCTGCTCGCGCACGCGCTCCATTCGCAGATCGCGATGCACCGCGAATACGGCGGCGTCGTGCCCGAGCTCGCGTCGCGCGACCACATCCGCCGCGCGCTGCCGCTACTCGAGGAAGTCATGGCGCAAAGCGGCACGCGCCGCGACGACATCGACGCGATCGCATTCACGCAAGGCCCCGGCCTCGCCGGCGCGCTGCTGGTCGGCGCGAGCATCGCGAACGCGCTCGCGCTCGCATGGAACAAGCCGACCGTCGGCATCCATCACCTCGAAGGCCACCTGCTGTCGCCGCTGCTCGTCGACGAACCGCCGCCGTTCCCGTTCATTGCGCTGCTGGTGTCGGGCGGCCACACGCAACTGATGCGCGTGACCGACGTCGGCGTGTACGAGACGCTCGGCGAGACGCTCGACGACGCGGCCGGCGAAGCGTTCGACAAGACGGCGAAGCTGATCGGCCTCGGCTATCCGGGCGGCCCGGAAGTGTCGAAGCTCGCGGAAACGGGTACGCCGGGCGCGGTCGTGCTGCCGCGCCCGATGCTGCATTCGGGCGATCTCGACTTCAGCTTCAGCGGCCTGAAGACGGCCGTGCTCACGCAGATGAAGAAGTTCGAAGCGGCGAAGCTGGAGGGCGTTGCGCTCGAGCGCGCGAAGGCCGATCTCGCGCGCGGCTTCGTCGACGCAGCCGTCGACGTGCTCGTCGCGAAATCGCTCGCCGCGCTCAAGAAGACGAAGCTCAAGCGCCTCGTGGTCGCGGGCGGCGTCGGTGCGAACCGCCAGTTGCGCGCGGCGCTGTCGGCCGCCGCGGCCAAGCGCGGCTTCGACGTGCACTACCCCGATCTCGCGCTCTGCACCGACAACGGCGCAATGATCGCGCTCGCCGGCGCACTGCGGCTCGGCCGCTGGCCCGAGCAGGCGAATGCGGACTACGCGTTCACGGTGAAGCCACGCTGGGATCTCGCGTCGCTCGCACGCTGAGTCGCGCGGCGCTGCGCAACGTCGCTCGCACACCCGCACGCGCCGGACGGAAAACGAGAAGGCCGCTCGATTCGAGCGGCCTTCTTCATTGCAGCGGCAAGTCGACGCAGCGCCGCAGCGCCCCGACGTTACGCAGCGTGTCGCTTGTCGCGCTCGATCAGCGCATACGCGCTGTGATTGTGGATCGATTCGAAGTTCTCGGCTTCGAGCACGTAGGCGATCACGCGCTCGTCCGCGTCGAGACGCTGCGCGACGTCGCGCACCAGATCCTCGACGAACTTCGGGTTTTCGTATGCGCGCTCCGTCACGAACTTCTCGTCCGGACGCTTCAGCAAGCCCCACAGCTCGCACGACGCCTCTTCTTCCGCGATGCGGATCAGCGCCTCGACCGGCAGGTCGGCTGCGAGTTCGGCATCGATCGTCACGTGCGAGCGCTGGTTGTGCGCGCCGTACTGCGAAATCTTCTTCGAACACGGGCACAGGCTCGTCACCGGCACGAGCACCTTCAGGAACAGGCGCGTTTCGCCGTTGCGGCATTCGCCCGCGAGCGTCACTTCGTAGTCGAGCAGGCTCTGCACGCCCGACACCGGCGCCGTCTTGTTCACGAAGTACGGGAACGTGACCTCGATGCGGCCGGCCTCGGCTTCCAGCTTCTCGAGCATCGACGCGAGCATCGCGCGGAAGCGCTCGACCGTCAGCGGCGCACGGTTCTCTTCGAGCAGCGCGACGAAGCGCGACATGTGCGTGCCCTTCTGATCGGCAGGCAGGCGCACGTCGAGATTCCAGACGCCGACGCTCGGCTGCACGTCGCCGCTCTCGGTGCACACCGTCAACGGATGCCGGACCGCCTTCACGCCCACGCGCTGAATCGGAATCTGGCGGGTATCCACCGTGCTCTGCACGTCGGGCATCACGAAGGCGGGATTCATCTGGTTCATCTTGTTCAATCCTTGTAAGCCGCGCGTTCGACGACGCGCACGCCGCGTCACGCGGCAGCCGGAAAAGCAACATGGGCCCGCAGGCCCATGTTTTCCGCATCAATGTAGACCGGTTGCGCCAGTCGCACCGACGCCGCCCGCAGGCGGCGCCAGCTTATGCGACGCGCTTCGCCTGATCGGCGACATTGGCCGCCGGGCTCAGGAAGCGTTCGCGAATCGATTTCGCGATGCCCGCGCCGTCGAGGCCGCATTGCGACAGCAGCTTCGCGGGATCACCGTGATCGATGAACTGGTCAGGGAGGCCCAATTGTATTACGGGTCGGATAACCCCACTCTCCATCAGGGCTTCGACGCAGGCCGAGCCCGCACCGCCCATCACGCAGCCTTCCTCGACCGTGACGAGGTAGTCGTGCGTCTCGGCGAGTTCACGCACGAGCGCCGCATCGACCGGCTTCACGAAACGCATGTTCGCGACCGTGGCGTCGAGCTCCTCGCCCGCCGCGAGCGACGGCGCGACCATCGTGCCGAACGCGAGGATCGCGACGCGCTTGCCTTCCGGCTGCGACGTACGGCGACGCACTTCACCCTTGCCGAGCGGGATCTCGGTGAATTCCTTGACCGTCGGCACGCCGGTGCCCGCGCCGCGCGGATAGCGCACCGCGGTCGGGTTCGGCTGCTGCAGCGCCGTGTGCAGCATCTGGCGACACTCGTCCTCGTCGGACGCGGCCATGATCGTCATGTTCGGGATGCAGCGCATGAACGCGAGATCGTATGCGCCCGCGTGCGTCGCGCCGTCGGCGCCGACGAGGCCCGCGCGGTCGATCGCGAACACGACCGGCAGGTTCTGCAGCGCGACGTCGTGGATCAGCTGGTCGTACGCACGTTGCAGGAACGTCGAGTAGATCGCGACGACGGGCTTCAGCCCTTCGGTCGCGAGACCGCCCGCGAACGTCACCGCGTGCTGCTCGGCGATGCCGACGTCGTAGTAGCGATCCTTGAAACGCTTCTCGAACTCGACCATGCCCGAGCCTTCGCGCATCGCGGGCGTGATGCCGACGACGCGCGTATCGCGCTCGGCTTCATCGCACAGCCATTCGCCGAATACTTGCGTATAAGTCTTTTTCGCGGGCGTGGCCGACGGCTTGATGCCTTCCGCCGGGTTGAACTTGCCGGGGCCGTGATAGAGCACGGGATCCGCTTCGGCGAGCTTGTAGCCCTGGCCTTTCTTCGTCACCACGTGCAGGAATTGCGGGCCGCGCAGTTCGCGGATGTTCTGCAGCGTCGGGATCAGCGAATCGAGATCGTGACCGTCGATCGGGCCGATGTAGTTGAAGCCGAACTCCTCGAACAGCGTGGCCGGCACGACCATGCCCTTCGCGTGCTCCTCGAGCTTGCGCGCGAGTTCGAGCACCGGCGGCGCCACGCTCAGCACGCGCTCGACGCCCGCACGCGCGGCCGCGTAGAAGCGGCCCGACATCAGGCGCGCGAGATGGCGGTTCAGCGCGCCGACCGGCGGCGAAATCGACATGTCGTTGTCGTTGAGGATCACGAGCAGCTTCGCATCCTCCGACACGCCCGCGTTGTTCATCGCCTCGAACGCCATGCCGGCCGTCATTGCGCCGTCGCCGATCACCGCGATCGAGAAGCGGTCGTCGCCGTTCAGCTGGCTGCCGATCGCCATCCCGAGCGCCGCCGAGATCGACGTGCTCGAGTGCGCGGTGCCGAACGTGTCGTATTCGGATTCGCTGCGACGCGGGAAGCCCGAGATGCCGTCGTACTGGCGCAGCGAATGCATCTGGTCGCGGCGGCCCGTCAGGATCTTGTGCGGGTAGGTCTGGTGACCCACGTCCCAGACGATCCGGTCGTTCGGCGTGTTGAACACGTAGTGCAACGCGATCGTCAGCTCGACCGTCCCGAGGTTGGACGACAGATGGCCGCCCGTCTTCGACACGCTGTCGAGCACGAACGCGCGCAGTTCATCCGCGAGCGGTTGGAGTTGGCGACGATCGAGGCGGCGCAGATCCGCCGGGTCGTCGATGGTTTTCAGCAAGTCGTACATCGTCGTTCCATTGTAGGAAATCAAACGCGCCCGCATTCTATTGCACGCACCGTAGCGTGTGCGCAGCGGCGGGCTTCGCGTCAGCTGACCCGGTTCACCACCAGGTCGGCAAGTTCGGCGAGACGCTGTGCGCGTGCGCCGAACGGTTTCAGCGCATCATGCGCTTCGGCGCGCAGCTGGGTTGCGAGCTCACGCGACGCGTCGAGGCCGAGGATCGATACGTAGGTCGGCTTGTCGTTCGCCGCATCCTTGCCGGCCGTCTTGCCGAGCGTCGCCGAATCGGTCGTGACGTCGAGAATGTCGTCGACGACCTGGAAGGCCAGACCCACGGCCCCCGCGTAGACGTCGAGCGCGGCCATCGCCTCCGCCGACGGCGTGTCGCCCGCCAGCGCGCCCATCCGCACGGCCGCGCGCAACAGCGCGCCCGTCTTCATCCGGTGCATCGTCTCGAGCTGCTCGCGCGTCAGCTTGAGGCCGACGCTCGCCAGGTCGATCGCCTGCCCGCCGGCCATGCCGATCGAGCCGCTCGCCAGCGCCAGCTCGCGCACGAGCGCGGCCTGCTGCACCGGCGACAGCGCGGCGGCGTCGGTCAGCGCGACGAAAGCCTGCGACTGCAGCGCATCGCCGACCAGCAGCGCCGTCGGCTCGTCGTACTGCACGTGCACGGTCGGCTTGCCGCGTCGCAGCGCGTCGTCGTCCATGCACGGCATGTCGTCGTGCACGAGCGAGTAAACGTGGATCATCTCCAGCGCCGCCGCTGCCGCGTTGCGCGCCGCTTCGGTCGCGCCGGTCAGTTCGCCTGCTGCATGGCACAGCAGCGGGCGAACGCGTTTGCCGCCGCCGAGGACCGCGTAGCGCATCGCTTCGTGGAGTTGCGTGGGCACCACGTTGTCAGCCGGCAAATAGTGGCCGAGTGCGTCCTCGACACGGTCGAGCACGGACCGCATCCATTGTTCGAATGTCATAGATCGTCGTCTTCGCCGTCCGTGGCGGCCGTTCCGGACGAAAGCGGCTTCAGCGTCGCGCCGTCGAGCACGCGAACCTGCTGTTCCACTTTCTCGAGCTGCTGTTGGCAAAACGCAACGAGAGTCGCACCGCGGCGATACGCAGCGAGCGAATCCTCGAGGCTCAACGTGCCGCCTTCCATCCGGGCAACCAGCGTCTCGAGTTCCGCGAGCGCCGTTTCATAGTTGTCCGGCAACGGTTCGGTGCCATTGCCGGGCGGGGTGGCGCCTTGGGATGCGGTTTTCGCCATGGACGAGGGTGTCAAATTTCAAAACAAGTCGGACATTCTACGGCAAAAGAGAATTTTCCGACCTGCCGACTTGGCACCCTGGCACGCATTCGGGCCCCTTCTTCGACACACATTGTGCGCCACCCGATCGCCGCCGGACAAAAAATTGACACAAATCAGGCACTTAATCCTAGCCTTGCGAGGCGAACCGGGTATAATTCCGCGTTTCCCTAAATCGATTTTTCGATGGTTGGGTTGTTCACTGCTTTCACGCTAACACCGGGAGTGGGAATGTCCAATCTGAGCGATGCGCTTCAGTTGAAGTCGGCTCACAGCCAGCTTCCAGTCACTGCATACTTCGATGAGGCGCTGCTCGAGCGCGAGATCGAAACCCTCTTCAAGAAAGGACCTCGTTACGTCGGGCACGAGTTGATGGTGCCCGAGGCGGGGGATTATTTTGCGCTGCCGTCCGAGAAGGAAGGCCGCGTGCTGGTCCGCAACCCGGCGAACCAGATCGAACTGCTGTCGAACGTGTGCCGCCACCGGCAGGCGATCATGCTGAACGGGCGCGGCCACACGCAGAACATCGTGTGTCCGCTGCACCGCTGGACGTACGATCTGGAAGGCCAGTTGCTCGGCGCGCCGCACTTCCCCGACAAGCCGTGCCTGAACCTCGGCAAGAGCCCGCTGCAGAACTGGCAGGGGCTGCTGTTCGAGGCCGAAGGCCGCAACGTCGCGCGCGATCTCGCGAACCTCGGCACGAAGCATCACTTCGACTTCTCCGAGTATCACTTCGATCACGTCGAAGTGCACGAGTGCGATTACAACTGGAAGACGTTCATCGAGGTCTACCTCGAGGATTACCACGTCGTCCCGTTCCACCCGGGCCTCGGCAGCTTCGTGTCGTGCGACGATCTCAAATGGGAGTTCGGCGACTGGTACAGCGTGCAGACGGTCGGCGTGCACAACGCGCTCGCGAAACCGGGCAGCGCGACCTACAAGACTTGGCACGAGCAGGTGCTCAAGTTCCGCAACGGCGTGCCGCCGGAGTTCGGCGCGATCTGGATGGTCTACTACCCGGGCCTGATGATCGAGTGGTATCCGCACGTGCTCGTCGTGTCGTGGCTGATTCCGCGCGGCCCGCAGAAGACGACCAACATCGTCGAGTTCTACTACCCCGAGGAAATCGCGCTGTTCGAGCGCGAGTTCGTCGAGGCCGAGCGCGCCGCCTATATGGAAACGGCCATCGAGGACGACGAAATCGCGATGCGGATGGACGCAGGCCGCCGTGCACTGATGGCGCGCGGCGAATCGCAGGTCGGCCCGTACCAGAGCCCGATGGAAGACGGCATGCAGCACTTCCACGAGTTCCTGCGCCGCCATCTCGGCGATCTCTGACCTGCGCGCGGTGCTTGCGCGCCGCACGGCATTCGGCATATGAAAAGACGGGTTCCGGCCCGTCTTTTTTTGTTTAGACTTGGAGTATCAGGCCGTTTGCACTCCAGGGAGCCGTCATGCCACATACCCACTACACCACGCTCATCTCAGCAACCAATCTCGCCGAGCGCCTGGCCGCGGCGCCGGGCAGCGTTGCCGTGTTCGACTGCCGCTTCGATCTCGCCGATCCGGGCGCAGGCGAAGCCGCCTACGCTGCCGGCCATATCGCGGGCGCACAGTATCTCCATCTCGACCGCGACCTGTCCGGCCGCAAGACCGGCACCAACGGCCGCCATCCGCTGCCGACCCGCGACGCGCTCGCCACGCTGCTCGCCAGCCGCGGCGTCAAGCAGGGCCAGCAGGTCGTCGCCTATGACGCACACGGCGGCGCCTATGCGGCGCGCCTGTGGTGGCTGCTGCGCTGGCTCGGGCACGATTCCGTCGCGGTGCTCGACGGCGGCCTGCAGGCATGGGAAGCAGCCGGCCAGCCGCTGACCGCCGACGTGCCGCACCCGGCCGCCGGCGACTTCCGCGCGGCAGCCCCGCTCGAATCGACGGTCGACGCGGCGGCCGTGCTCGCGAACGTGACGTCGGCCCAGCGCGTCGTGATCGATGCGCGCGCGCCGGATCGCTATCGCGGCGAAAACGAAACGATCGATCGTGTCGGCGGCCATATTCCCGGCGCACGCAACCGGTTCTTCAAGGACAATCTGGCTGCCGACGGCCGCTTCAAGACCGGCCACGAACTGCGCGAGACGTTCACCGCGCTGCTGGCCGGCACCGAACCGAACAACGCGATCCTGCAATGCGGATCCGGCGTGACCGCGTGCCACAACGCACTCGCGCTCGAGATCGCCGGGCTTCACGGTGCGTCGCTGTATCCGGGCTCGTGGAGCGAATGGAGCGCCGATCCGTCGCGGCCGATCGCGACCGGCCCGAACCCGTAAGCACCGGCGCGACACGTCGACGAGGCGACGGCATCTGCCGCCTCGTCGCTTACATCACGCCGTACTTGTGGAACCACTCGATCGCGCGCTTCCAGCCGTCCTCGGCATCGCCCTTCACGTAACTCGGCCGGTAATCGGCGAAGAACGCATGACCGGCATCCGGATAGACGACGATCTCCGATTGGCGCGCGAGCTTCGAATCGCTCGCCTGGATCGCCTTGCGCATGTTCGCGAGCGCCGCCTGCGTGATGTTCGTATCCTTCTCGCCGTACAGCCCGAGCACCGGCACCTTCAGCAACGACGCATGGTCGACCGGATTGAACGGTGTCATCTCGTCGGTCTTGCCTTCGACGAACCCGTACCACGCGACGGCCGCCAGCACGTGCGGATTGTGCTCCGCATACAGCCACGCCTGGCGGCCGCCCCAGCAGAATCCCGTCACGCCGAGACGCGACAGGTCGCCGCCGTTCTTGCCGGCCCACGCGACGGTCGCATCGAGATCCTCGGTGACCTGACGGTCCGGCACCTTGTTGACGATGTTGTCGACGAGCGCCTGGATGGTCGGATACTTCGACGCGTCGCCCTGGCGCGCGAACAGGTCGGGCGCGATCGCGAGATAGCCGAGCTTCGCGAAGCGACGGCAGACGTCGGCGATATGCGCATGCACGCCGAAGACCTCGTGGATCACGATGACGACCGGCAGGTTCGTCTTGCCGACCGGCTGCGCGCGATACGCGGGGATGCTCGCGTCGCCCGAGCGGATCTCGATGGTGTCGACGTCCAGCCCGGCGCTGTCGGTCGTGATCGTCTGCGCCGACACGGGCAGCACGGCCGCCGCGAAGGTGCCGCCCAGCGCGGCCTGCATGAACTTGCGGCGCGAGAACGGAACACGGGGAACCAGGCTGTCGACTTCGGGTTTCAACATGAATGCACTCCTCGATTGGGCGCCGCCGTCACGGTCATGGCTTGGACCTGACGGGGCATCGCGCCGGCGGACGGCGCGGATGTCGCGGCGGTTGACACTCCGCCGCAAGCGGAAACCCGCACAAGATGCCCAATAATCCGTTGTCACGTCAACTGTCAGATGTGTAAGACTCGATTACGAAGGCGTAATCCGGCGGCGTCCGTAACGGTATCGACAACCGCGATCCGGCCCGGCAAGTTCATCCGCGGCGCACATGCGGCAAGCGCCTTCACGCGCTCGAATGCTTGCGGGTCGGCACGAAACGACGCGCAATAGAGATGCGCAATAAACAGGCCCGGCACGCGAACGCACGACCACCCTGCACTTGAAACGACAACGGGCAGGAAATGCGCGCGATGCGCATTTCCTGCCCGCCCGGCGCACGAACGTGCGGCCGCGTCAGTGCAGCTTGACGCGCGGCAGCGTCGTGCGGCGCAGCCAATGCGCGACCGTATCGAGCATCATGCGCGGATAGCCGTGCAGCGCCGCGATGTGCAGCCGGTACAGCGACATGTACATGAAGCGCGCGAACAGCCCTTCGATCAGCATGTTGCCGCCGATCAGCCCGCCCATCAGGTTGCCGACCGCGCTGAAATGACCGAGCGACACGAGCGATCCGAAATCGCGATACGTGAATTCCGGCAGCGAACGCCCGTCGAGCCGGCAACCGATCGCCTTCAGCAGGAAGCTCGCCTGCTGGTGCGCCGCCTGCGCGCGCGGCGGCACGTTGCGCTCGTTGCCGGGCCATACGCAGGCCGCGCAATCGCCGAGCGCGAATACGTTGTCGTCGGTGAAGGTCTGCAGCGTGCGGCGCACGTCGAGCTGGCCGAGCTTGTTGACCTGCAGGCCGTCGAGATTCGACAGCACGGACGGCGCCTTGATGCCGGCCGCCCAGACCGTGAGATCCGCACGCACCGTCTTGCCGCTCGCGGTGTGCACGAAACCCGGCGCGACTTCGGTCACGCGCTCGGCGAGCATCAAGCGCACGCCGAGCTTTTCGAGCAGCTCGGCCGTTGCCGTCGATACGCGCTCCTGCAGCGCGGGCAGAATCCGCGGCCCCGATTCGATCAGCACGATGCCGACGTCGTGCTGCGGGTCGAGCTTGTGCAGCCCGTAGACGGACAGCACCTGCGCGGTATTGCGCAGCTCGGCGGACAACTCGACGCCCGTCGCGCCGCCACCGACGATCACGACCTGGATGCGCGGTTCGGCCGCCGCCCCGGGCGCGGGCTGCGCCGGCGCCTGATGCTCGGCGCGCATGCACGCGGCGATCAGGCGCTTGCGGAAGCGCTCGGCCTCGCCGACCGTATCGAGCGCGATCGCGTTTTCGGCCGCGCCCTGCACGCCGAAGAAGTGCGTCGTGCTGCCGATCGCGATCACGAGCGTGTCGTATTCCAGGTCGCGCGCCGGCAGCAGCTCCGCGCCGTCGCTGTCGTTGACGGGCGACAGCGTGATGCGCTTCGCCGTGCGGTCGAGCGCGGTCAGTTCGCCCTGCTGAAACTCGAAGCCATGCCAGCGCGCCTGCGCCGCGTATTCGAGCTCCTGCGTGAACGGGTCCATGCTGCCGGCCGCGACCTCGTGCAGCAACGGCTTCCAGATGTGGGTCGGATTGCGGTCGACGAGCGTGACGAGCGCACGTGCGGGACGATTGCCGCGCGCGCCGTAACGGTCGCCGAGCCGCGTCGCCAGTTCCAGGCCGCCTGCGCCGCCGCCTACGATGATGATCCGATGCATCTGATTCCCCCTTTGCGATTCGAAACTGCTGCCGCCGCACGAGGCAGACGCGATGCGTTCGCGCCGCCCGTTGGATTAACCGGTTCGGACATCATCGATGTGCAGTTCGAAACACTTCGATGCGTCCGATGCCGGAACACGGGGCGCGCTGCCCCCGCGACAATGACCTGACTGACTTGCATTGTCCGGGAGCTTGCGCGTTGACCACAAGCAAACCATCTCGATATTCAGCATCCCTGCAACAATATGCCGCGGGAAACGGGAATCGCACGGGGGTGCGTCAGTGTGCCTCTTCCCAGTTCGCGCCGGCGCCCACTTCGGCGACCAGCGGCACCTTCAGCTTCGCCACGCCGCACATCATTTCCGGCAGCTTCTCGCGCACGAGCGACAGTTCTGCGTCGGGCACCTCGAGCACCAGTTCGTCGTGCACCTGCATGATCATCCGTGACGCGAGCCGGTCGCGCGTGAGCCAGTCGTCCACCGCGATCATCGACAGCTTGATCAGGTCGGCCGCCGTGCCCTGCATCGGTGCGTTGATGGCGGCGCGCTCGGCGGCCTGACGGCGCGGGCCGTTGCCGCCGTTGATCTCCGGCAGCCACAGGCGGCGGCCGAAAACGGTTTCGACGTAGCCCTTCTCCTTCGCCACCGCGCGCGTGTTTTCCATGTACTGCGCGACGCCCGGGTAGCGCGCGAAATAGCGGTCGATGTAGAGCTTCGCCGCATCGCGCGTGATGCCGAGGTTCGACGCGAGGCCGAACGCGCTCATCCCGTAGATGAGCCCGAAGTTGATCACCTTCGCGATCCGGCGCTGGTCGGAATTGACCTCCAGCGGCGTCACGCCGAACACTTCGGCGGCGGTTGCGCGGTGGATGTCCTCGCCCTGCGAGAACGCGCGCAGCAGCGACGCGTCGCCGGAAATGTGCGCCATGATCCGCAGCTCGATCTGCGAATAGTCGGCCGACACGATGCGGTGCCCCGGCGATGCGATGAACGCCTCGCGGATCCGCCGGCCTTCGGCCGTGCGCACCGGAATGTTCTGAAGATTGGGATCGTTCGACGCGAGACGGCCCGTGACCGCGACCGCCTGCGCATAGTTCGTGTGCACGCGGCCCGTTGCGGGATTCACCATGCGCGGCAGCTTGTCGGTGTAGGTCGACTTCAGCTTCGACAGCCCGCGATGCTCGAGCAGCAGCTTCGGCAGCGGGTAATCCTCGGCGAGCTTCTGCAGCACTTCCTCGTCGGTCGACGGTGCGCCGCTCGGCGTCTTCTTCACGACCGGCAACTGCAGCTTCTCGAAGAAGATCTGCCCGATCTGCTTCGGCGAGCCGAGATTGAACTCGCCGCCCGCCAGTTCGTACGCCTGGCCCTCGAGCTCGATGAGCCGCGTCGCGATCTCGCTGCTTTGCGCCTGCAGGCGTGCGTCGTCGATCAGCACGCCGGTGCGCTCCATCTTGCGCAGAACGAGCGACACCGGCATCTCGATCTCGCGATACACGCGCTCGAGGCCCGCCTCGCGCGCGACCTGCGGATACAGCGCCTGATGCAGCTGCAGCGTGATGTCCGCATCCTCGGCCGCATACGCCGCGGCCTGCTCGAGCGCCACTTCGTCGAAGCCGATCTGCTTCGCGCCCTTGCCGGCCACGTCTTCATACTTGATCGTCTTGACGCCCAGATGACGCAGCGCGAGGCTGTCCATGTCGTGCGTCCGGTGCGATTCGAGCACGTACGATTCGAGCAGCGTGTCGTGCTCGATGCCGTTCAGCGCGATGTCGTAGTTCGCGAGCACCTGCGCGTCGTACTTCAGATGCTGGCCGACCTTCTTGCGGTCGGCCGATTCGAGCCACGGCTTCAGGCGCGCGAGCACGTCGTCGATCGGCAGCTGCTCGGGCAGGTCGGGACCGCGATGCGCGACCGGAAGATATGCGGCCTTGCCCGGCTCGACCGAGAACGACAGGCCGACGAGCCGCGCGGTCATCGGGTCGAGCGACGTGGTTTCGGTGTCGAACGCGGTCAGCGCGGCCGCGTCGATCTTCGCGAACCATGCGTCGAACTGCTCCCAGGTCTGGATCGTGTCGTACTCGCGGACGATGTCTGCGGCCACCACCGGGGCGGGGTCACCTTCCGGCGCATCGGCGCCGCCGCCTTCGGCGGGCGCGCTGTCGACTTCGCGCAGCCACGTCTTGAAGCCGTAGCGCGCGAAGATGTCGCGCAGCAGGTCGCGTGCTTCGCCGTCGCTCTTCAGCGACGCTTCGATCGATTCGAGATGCGGCGCGAGATCGCAGGCCGTGTCGACGGTCACGAGCTTGCGGCCGAGCGGCAGGAAGTCGAGCGCGCGGCGCAGGTTGTCGCCGACCACCCCCTTGATCTCGCCTGCGTGTTCGATCACGCCGTCGAGGCTGTCGTATTGCGACAGCCACTTCACGGCCGTCTTCGGCCCGCACTTCTCGACGCCGGGCACGTTGTCGACGGTGTCGCCGATCAGCGCGAGGTAGTCGATGATCCGCTCGGGCGGCACGCCGAACTTCGCGACCACGCCGTCGCGATCGAGCGTCTCGTTGGTCATCGTGTTGACGAGCGTGACGTGATCGGTGACGAGTTGCGCGAGGTCCTTGTCGCCGGTCGATACGATCACGTTCATCCCGTGCCGTTCGGCTTCGCGTGCGAGCGTGCCGATCACGTCGTCGGCCTCGACGCCCTCGACCATCAGCAGCGGCCAGCCGAGCGCGCGCACGGCGCCGTGAATCGGTTCGACCTGCAATGCAAGATCGGGCGGCATCGACGGACGGTTTGCCTTATAGTCGGCATAAAGGTCGTCGCGGAACGTCTTGCCCTTTGCATCGAACACGCAAGCGCTATACTCTGCACTGACTTCCTTGCGCATACGACGCAGCATGTTGATGATTCCGTAGAGCGCTCCGGTCGGCTCCCCGCCAGGGCCACGCAAATCAGGCATCGCATGGTAAGCCCGATACAGATAGCTCGAACCGTCAACCAATAGCAGGGTCTTACCTTCCAGATTTCGTTCTTCAGGCATTATGAACAAGAGAAAAGTGATTCCGAGTCTGCGTTCGCTCGCAGATCAAGAACGCGCGACGGCCAAGAAGGCGCGCGCATCGTGGCAGATGTTCACGATTATGGCAGAGTTTATCGAGGCGACCGAGTACCTGTCGGAGATCCGCCCGGCCGTCAGCATCTACGGTTCTGCCCGTCTGAAGCCCGATACGCCGCACTACAAGTTGGCCGTGCAGATCGCGCGCAAGCTGTCCGACGCCGGCTTCGCGGTGATCTCCGGCGGCGGCCCCGGCATCATGGAAGCCGCGAACAAGGGCGCGCACGCCGGCAAGGCGCCGTCGGTCGGCCTGAACATCGAGCTGCCGCACGAACAGGCCGGCAACCACTACCAGGACATCTCGCTGCGCTTCCGCCACTTCTTCACGCGCAAGGTCACGTTCGTGAAGAACTCCGACGCGGTGATCGTGATGCCGGGCGGCTTCGGCACGCTCGACGAACTGTCCGAAGTGCTCACGCTGATCCAGACGAAGAAGTCGCGCCTCGTGCCGATCATTCTCGTCGGCAGCACGTTCTGGCAGGGGCTGCTGCAATGGTTCCGCGACCAGTTGATCCCGAACGGCCTCATCAATCCGGAAGACATGGACCTGATGCAGGTGATCGACGATCCCGACCAGGTGCTCGACGCCGTGCTCGCGTTCTACGAGGACAGCGGCGAGGAAGAAGGCGCGGACGGCGACGATCATCCGCCGCGGCCCGAAGAAGACCGCATGTTCTATCTGTAATTCGATCGGCTCGATGGCCGGCCGTCGCGGCCGGCATCCCGCTTCCCGCGCGGCAGGCATGGCGATTCCGCCACCTGCCGCGCGTCATTTTGTAACGCCGCGTTAATCCCGCAACGCGGCGACGCACCGTCGAATGTCAAATTCGGGCGGCCGGTGCCGCACAACGCCTTCGACGCGTGCCACGCCCGGGACCGACCATTGTCAAATCACGCTGCCGTCCATCGGTCCAGCCGGCCGGCCCGACGTCAATCTGCCGTAACAAATGCCGCTCGCCTTTTCCGTGCGGCGCCCGCACACTGCCTCTTGTCGGCGTGGCGTCCCCCCGGTGGAACGATCCCCCCTCGCGTCCATCGCGTCGCGCCGGCCTTTTGACAACGACATCACGGAAAACAACATGAAACGTTCGCTGATCGCCCTCGCCTTCGCCGGCCTCGGTGTTTCGCTGTCCGGCCTCGCCCACGCCGTCAACGTCGACGTCAACATCGGCACGCCTGCGCCGGTCGTCGTCGCGCCCGCGCCTGTCGTGGTCGCACCGGCTCCCGCGGTCATCGTCGGCTGGCACGGCGATCGTTACTGGGACGGCCGCCGCTACTGGGAACGCCGCGAGTGGGAAGATCACGAGCGCCATCATGGTCACGGCGGCTACCACTGCCCGCCGGGACACGCGAAGAAGGGTGAGTGCTGAGCATCCGAGTGCGGGTTCGATCGGGCTCGCGCACTGCAGGACAAAGAACAAGGCCGCACGTGAACGAAAGTTCGCGTGCGGCCTTTGTCGTTACGCCCGCGGCTTGCGCGGCGTTCACATCACTGGAACGCCACTTCCGCAAAACTCCGCAGCTTGCGGCTATGCAGCTTGTCGAGCCCGTTCGTGCGCAGGATCTCCATCGCCTTCACGCCGATCTGCAGATGCTGGTCGACCTGCCCGCGATAGAACGTGTCGGCCATGCCCGGCAGCTTCAGCTCGCCGTGCAGCGGCTTGTCGGACACGCACAGCAGCGTGCCGTACGGCACGCGGAACCGGAACCCGTTCGCGGCGATCGTCGCGCTTTCCATGTCGAGCGCGATCGCGCGGCTCTGCGACAGCCGCTGCACGGGTTCGCGGTGATCGCGCAGCTCCCAGTTGCGGTTGTCGACGCTCGCGACCGTGCCCGTGCGCATCACGCGCTTCAGTTCGGCGCCTTCGAGACGGGTGACCTCGGCCACGCCGCGCTCGAGCGCGAGCTGCACTTCGGCGAGCGCCGGGATCGGCACCCACAGCGGCAGGTCCGCATCCAGCACGTGATCCTCGCGCACGTAACCGTGCGCGAGCACGTAGTCGCCGAGGCGCTGCGTGTTGCGCAGGCCCGCGCAGTGGCCGAGCATCACCCACGCGTGCGGTCGCAGCACCGCGATGTGATCGGTGATCGTCTTCGCGTTCGACGGGCCGACACCGATGTTGACCATCGTGATCCCGCTGCCGTCCGCGCGCTTCAGGTGATATGCAGGCATCTGCGGCAGCCGCGGCGGCGCGGCGCCCTCGGCCGGCTCGCTGCCGAGGTTCGCGTTGTACGTGATGACGTCGCCCGGCTCGACGAACGCGCTGTACTGGCTGCGGTACGCGCGCACCTCGGGATCGTCGCTCTCCGTCATCATCGTGCGGCCGAGCTTCACGAATTCGTCGATGTAGAACTGGTAGTTCGTGTAGAGCACGTAGTTCTGGAAATGCGTGGGCGACGTCGCCGTGTAGTGACGCAGCCGGTGCAGCGAGAAGTCGACGCGCGCGGCGGTGAACAGCGCGAGCGGATGCGGCTCGCCGGGCGCCGGCTCGAACGTGCCGTTGACGATGCGGTCGTCGAGGTACGACAGGTCGGGCGTGTCGAAGATGTCGCGCATCGCGAGCAGGCGGTCGCGGTCGAGCTCGCCTTCGAGGTGGATGCCTTCGGGAAACGCGAAGTGAACCGGAATCGGCTGCGACGACACGCCGATCTCGATCTTCACATGGTGATTCTTCGACAGCAGGCGCAGTTGCTCGCGATAGTAGTTCGCGAACAGGTCGGGGCGCGTGACGGTCGTCTCGAACACGCCGGGACCCGCGACGAAACCGTACGAACGGCGCGAATCGACGTGCGTGTTGACGTCGGTACGAATCCGCACGAACGGATAGCACGCACGCACGTGCTCGGTGATCGGTTCGTGGCGGCGATAACGCGCGAAGGCATCGCGCAGGAAGCCCGTGTTGGTGTCGTAGATGGCCGACAGCCGCGCGACGGCGGCGACGGAATCGTCGAATGCTTCGACGGGCGGACTCTCGGGCGTCAGCACCCGATGCCGGCGGCTCAAATCGTTCTTCATTTTCATCACCTCGTCTGATCGAACGACATTACCACGGAACCCGGTCATGCTCATGGCCACTCGCTTGCACGCCGCTTGCACGCGAGGGCCGGGCCGCGCGCAGTATTTGCTAAAATCGGAAGGTTCACTGGAGACTCATCATGAAGCCGCTCATTCTCGTCGCCGCTGCCGCCGTGTTCGCGGGCACGTTTGCCGCTGCCGGCGCCGCTTACGCCGCCGGCGGCACGCCCGACGCCGACGCGCAGGCCCGGGCCGAGGCCAACGAGGCCGCCGGCCTGCCCGATCTCCGCAAGATCAACCGGCCGGGCGCCGAAGTCACGTCGAAGGTCGACTTCGCCGACATCCGCCGCACGCCGAGCTTCCACGCAAAGAGCAAGAGCGGCACCGAGGTCACCGAGTATCGCGATCGCGGCAAGCCGGTCGAAATCGACGTGAAGTCGAACTTCGGCACGCGCTACCAGATGAGCTCGACGCTCGACACGTCGCCGAAGCCGCACGACGCGGGCGTCCCGATCACGCGCCTGCCGTCGGTCAACCTGCGCTACTGATTTCCTGCCGCGCCGCGTCGGTCCCGACGCGGCGCGCCGGCATTCCCTTCACCTCCTGTCGCGCCGCACGCCGCGCGCGTGCCGACAACTGACCAGACGCATCTCGCATGGCCGTTTTCACCGCTGTTTCCGACTCCGATCTCGCGCAATGGATGCGCCACTACGAACTGGGCGACGTGCTGGCGTTCCGCGGCATTCCGTCCGGCATCGAAAACAGCAACTTCTTCCTGACGACGACGCGCGGCGAGTACGTCCTGACGATCTTCGAAAAGCTGACGGCGGAACAGCTGCCGTTCTACCTCGACCTGATGCGCCATCTGGCGAGCCACGGCGTGCCGGTGCCGGATCCGGTCCCGCGCGACGACGGCGCACTCTTCGGCGAGCTGCACGGCAAGCCGGCGGCGATCGTCACGAAGCTCGACGGCGCCGCCGAACTCGCGCCGGGGGTCGAACACTGCATCGAGGTCGGGCAGATGCTCGCGCGCCTGCACCTCGCGGGGCGCGACTATGCGCGTCACCAGCCGAACCTGCGCAGCCTGCCGTGGTGGCAGGAGAACGTGCCGGCGATCGTCCCGTTCGTTTCCGACGCGCAGCGCACGCTGCTCGAGGACGAACTCGCGCACCAGGCCGCGTTCTTCGCGTCGGACGACTACGCGGCGCTGCCGGGCGGCCCGTGCCACTGCGACCTGTTCCGCGACAACGTGCTGTTCGCGCACGCGGCGCCCGGCACCGGTCATGACGTACGGCTCGGCGGCTTCTTCGATTTCTATTTCGCGGGCTGCGACAAATGGCTGTTCGACGTCGCGGTCACCGTCAACGACTGGTGCGTCGACCTCGCGACGGGCGTGCTCGACGTCGCGCGCACCGATGCGCTGGTGCGCGCCTACCAGACGGTCCGGCCGTTCACGGCCGAGGAACGCCGCCACTGGAGCGACATGCTGCGCGCGGGCGCGTACCGCTTCTGGGTGTCGCGCCTGTACGACTTCTACCTGCCGCGCGCGGCCGAAATGCTCAAACCGCACGACCCCGGTCATTTCGAACGCATCCTGCGTGAGCGTATCGTCCACACGCCCGCGCTTCCCGAGACCCATACCGCATGCAACTGATCGAAGTGCCCGCGAAAGCGGGCTATGTCTGGTTCCGACAAGGCATCTGGCTGTTCCGCCGGAACCCGCTCGCGTTCATCACGCTGTTTTTCACGTACCTGCTGGCGATCACGCTGGTGTCGATGGTGCCGGTGATCGGCGCGGCGCTGCCGCTGCTGTTCATCCCCGGCATCGCGGTCGGCTTCATGGCGGCATGCCGCGACACGGTGGCTGGCAAGCCAGTGATGCCGACGATCCTCATCGACGGCTTCCGCTCGTACGGCACCGCGACGACGCAGCGGCTGCTCGTGCTCGGCGTGGTCTATGTCGCGCTGATGGTGCTGGTGTTCGCCGCGTCGTCCCTCGTGGACGGCGGCGGGCTGCTCCAGATGATGCTCGGCGCCACGAACGAAGCGAGTCCGACGCCGGAAACGCTCGCCGCGCAAGGCACGCTCGGCGCGCTGCTGCTGGCGACGCTGCTCTACGCGCCGGTCGCGATGCTGTTCTGGTTCGCGCCGGTGCTCACCGCGTGGCACGACATTCCGCCCGCCAAGGCGCTGTTCTTCAGCATCGTCAGCTGCTGGCGCAATCGCGGCGCATTCGTCGTGTACGGGCTGCTGTGGTTCGGCGTCGCGCTCGGCACGTCGTTCGGCCTGTCGCTGCTGCTGCAGGCGCTCGGCGCCGGCGCCTATGTGCTGACGATCATGATGCCGGTGACGATCCTCATCGTCACGATGATGTACTGCTCGTTCTACGCGACCTATCGCGGCTGCTTCGGCGTGCAGGAACCGGGCGCCGCGACGCCCACCACCGGCCGCTGACGCCGTTCGGCCGGCGCCCGCCGCCGGCCGTCCATCCCTCCTCCCGGCCGGCCCGGCGCGGATCCCCGGCGCCACGCCCCACCCCTGTTCAACCGAATCTTTTGCGCGCAAAATAATTTGCGTACAAATCGTTAGCGCGTCCGCCGCGCCGCCCGAATCATGGACCGCCTGCCCCCGCTGCCCCAGACGCTCGACGAGCAACTGTGCTTCGCGCTCTACTCGACATCGCATGCGATGACGAAGGCGTACAAGCCGCTGCTCGACAAGCTGTCGCTGACCTATCCCCAATATCTGGCGATGCTCGTGCTGTGGGAGCGCGACGATATCGCCGTAAAGGACATCGCCGCCCGCCTCGACCTCGATCCGGCCACCGTCACGCCGCTGCTGAAGCGGCTCGAGGCACTCGGCTACGTCGAACGCGTGCGCAGCGTCACCGACGAGCGCATCGTCAACGTGCGCTTGACGACGGTAGGCCGCGCGCTGAAGGACAAGGCGCGCTCGGTGCCCGCCGATCTCTTTTGCGCGATGCAGCAAACGCCCGAGTTCCTGGTCAGGCTGCGCGCGGATCTCCAGCAGTTGCGCCACGCGCTGTCGGCGGCCAACGAAGGCTGACGAACCCGCGGTCGCAAACGGCTCGGCACTGCCGGGCCTTTTCTTCAAAATTTCATTTGCACACAAATCATTTGTGTTCTATATTTTGCTCGTGGCCGGCGACACCCGTCCGACCGGACCGCTTCCTCCCATTCTTCCGACAGGAGCTGCACCATGAACATTCTGTACAAGACCAGCGCCACGAGCACGGGCGGCCGCGACGGCCGCGCGGTATCCGCCGACAACAGGCTGGAAGTGAAGCTGGCCGCGCCGCGCGAACTCGGCGGCACGGGCGCGGAGGGCACGAACCCGGAACAGTTGTTTGCCGCAGGTTACTCGGCCTGTTTCCTCAGCGCGATGAAATTCGTCGCGGGCCAGAACAAGCAGACGCTGCCGGCCGACACGCAAGTGACCGCGGAAGTGGGCATCGGCCCGAACGACGCAGGCGGCTTCGGGCTCGACATCGAACTGCGCGTGTCGCTGCCGGGGCTCGACAAGGCCGATGCGCAGGCGCTGGTCGACAAGGCGCACCACGTGTGCCCGTACTCGAACGCGACCCGCAACAACGTGCCGGTGCGCCTGACGGTCGTCTGACGCGACGCACGACGTTGAATGCAAAAAGGGCGTGTGCGGCTGCTTGCCGCACACGCCCTTTTGCGTGATTCGCCGGACCGGCTGACATGCCGGCCCGCGCTGCGCTGCTTAACGCGAGCCGAACGAGAACGGACGGTTCATCGCCGCTTCGCGATCGATCTTGCGCATGCGGAATTCGAGATCGTAGATGTCGGTTGCTTCGGAAAGGTACGCGTCGGCGCGCTCTTTCGCGGCCTTTTCAGCGTTCTTGGTCAGCATCAGGAAGAGGTGGCTCAGCAGGTACATGGTCGATCTCGCAATCCAAAGGTTCTTTGACTAGGGTTTTCCCGAATTATAGGGAAAACCCTAGCCTTTGGCCAGCGTCGATCGGAAGGTGCGTCGTCAGGTCGCCACAGTGCGGCGATTCTCTTCGAAAAAGGCCCAGATCATTGCGCTCGCATCGGGGCCTACCGCCGCGTGGAACGGCACCGCCTCGTCGCCGCCCGACCATGCATGATCGAGCCCTTTCACGTGACAGAGCCGCACGATCGACTCGCCGTCGCGACGTACGTCGGTGATCTGCGCGCCGGCCTCGCGCGTCTCCACCCGCTCGCCGCCGCGCAGCGCGCCGCGGCTGTCCGCGAGCCCGTTCAGGCGCATGAACTGCACCGTCAGCTGGTCCGCATTCTTCGGTGCGACGACATGGTCGCCGTCGCCCTGCACGATCAGCACCGGCATGCCCGGATAGGCCCCGGTGTCGACCAGCGTGTCGACCACCGCAGCCGGGTTCTGCCGCAGGCCGCGCCGCATCACGTCCATCGCGCTGATCCCGGAATTCGCCTCGCCGAGCGCGGGGCCCGAATGCAGCGCGACCGCCGCGAAGCGGTCCGGGTGATGCAGCGCGAGCAGCGCCGCCAGCCCCGCGCCGGCAGACAGCCCGGCGACGTAGACGCGCGATGCATCGAAGCCGTGCTCGTCGACGAGCGCATCGACGAGCGACGCGACCGCATCCGCCTCGCCGCGGCCCGCGCGGTCGGTGTCTTCATACCAGTGCCAGCAGCCGTGCGCATGCGCACGCAGCGACTGCTCCGGATACAGCACCGCGAAACCGTACTTGTCGGCCAGCAGGTTCATCCGGGTGCCCTGCGCGAACTCGTCGACCGATTGCTGGCAGCCGTGCAGCATCACGACCAGCGGTATCGCGCCGCGCCGGCGGCCAGGCGGGACGTACAGGCCATAGGCGAGCTGCTGGACCAGGCGGCCCAGCGCGGGCGCCATCGGATGCTCGCCGCGCGTCCACTCGCCGGCCGCCCAGGCGGCCGCGCGCGGACGCACGCGCGACTCACGTGGCGGGGACAGATCGGTTGCGGCGGGCGATGCGGCGGCCTCGAGCGTATCGCGCGCGATCCGCTGGGCCTCGCGCGCCGCGCGTTTGGCGGCCGGAGACAGCATTCGTTTCATGCCGCCTAGCCATACCTTCGTCAGACTTTTGGTCATCAATCGGGCTCGCAGTCAGGAAAAACAGGGATACGACACGGGGTGCATCATTCGACTTTGTGCAATGCACCATAACATTGTTTCTGGGATTTTTCCTGCGCGCGGAGAGTTCCCCTCGGCGCAAAAAACGGGCCTCGAACACACGCGGCGCTATACTGGGGTTTGGCCGCTTGTATCCGTTGTAGTCGTTCTTCCCGGCTCGCGCGTTGATTTAAGCATTCGTTCCGCCCCTGCTCGTTCCCCTCCCGATGTTCGACCTGCCCTCTCACCTGTGGATCACGATCACCGCGTTCGGTGGCGCCGGCCTGACCTTGCCGCTCGCGATCACGATCGCCGTATGGCTCGCGCTCGGCTACTCGTGGCAGCGCGCGGCCGCGTGGCTCGGCGTGCTCGCGGCCGCGATCGGGGTCGTCGCGCTCACGAAGATCGCCTTCCTCGGCTGGGGAATCGGCATCCGCGCGTGGGATTTCACGGGATTCAGCGGCCACGCGATGCTGTCGACGTCGGTCTATCCCGTCGCGATCTTCCTCGCGCTGATCCGCACGCGCACGCCGGTGCGGATCGCCGGCATCGCGCTCGGGCTCGCGGCCGGCATCGCGGTCGGCGTGTCGCGCGTCGCGCTCGACGCGCATTCGCCGTCCGAATCGATCACCGGCTGCATCGTCGGCGCGATCGCCGCGCTGGCGTTCATCGCCGGCTCGTGGCACGCGGTACCGCACCGCTGGTCGGTGGCGGCGGTCGTCGCGAGCCTCGCGCTCGTCACCGTCGCGCTGCACGGCATCACGGTGCCGTCGCACCGCTGGGTCACCAAGGTCGCGCTGGAGCTGTCGGGGCACGAGCGGCCGTTCGTCCGCGCCCGCTGGAAAGCGAATCCGAACTACCGGCCGGCATCGCAGCCGTCGTCGCTGCAGCGCACCGATTCGTCGCAGCCGCTGCTGCACGCGTGACGGGCCGCACGCACGTCATCCGGTCACCGTTCAAGTCTGAAGATCCTCATGCGCGCCATCGCATGAACGGTATGTCGAGCGTTATAACCCGCCCTATATTACGATTACGGTTTCCAACCATTCAAACGCCCCGACCATGCGCTCGACCGTTCGCCCGCTTCGCCGCACCCTGCTCCGCCTGCTGCCGCTCGCCGCGCTTGCCGCGGGCATCGCGTTCAGCGCGCCGGCTTGCGCTGCCGACGAACTGGTCGTGTCGGCGGCCGCGAGCCTGACGAACGCGTTCAAGGCCGTCGGCGATGCGTTCCAGAAGCAACATCCGGACACCAAGGTGCTGTTCAACTTCGGCGCGTCGGACGTGTTGATGCAGCAGATCGCCAAGGGTGCACCGGCCGACGTGTTCGCCTCGGCGGACCAGAAGGCGATGGATCGCGCGGTCAGCGAAAAGGTCATCGTGCCGGGCACGCGCCGCGATTTCGCGGCGAACTCGCTCGTGCTGATCGTGCCGGCGGACAGCCGTGCGGCCGCGCCGACGTCGCTGAACGACCTGGCAGCGCCCGGCGTGAAGCGCATCGCGTACGGCGACCCGGCGTCGGTGCCGGTCGGCCGCTACACCGAAGGCGCGCTGCGCGCGGCAGGCGTGTGGGACGCCGTCAGCGCGAAGGGCGTACTGGCCGCCAACGTGCGCCAGAGCCTCGATTACGTCGCGCGCGGCGAAGTCGACGCGGGCTTCGTGTTCGGCACCGACGCGGCGATCATGCCGGGCCGCGTGAAGGTCGCGCTGACCGTGCCGACGCAGACGGCCATCACCTATCCGATCGCGGTGGTCAAGGACAGCCGCCATGCCGCGCAGGCGCAGTCGTTCATCGACTTCGTCGCGTCGCCGCAGGGCCAGGCCGTGCTGGCGACCTTCGGTTTCAAGCCCGCGGGCAAGTGAGCGCAGCATGATGCAGGACGCCTGGGTACCACTGCTGTTGTCGCTGAAGGTCGCCGGCTGGGCGACCGCGCTCGACATCGTGCTCGGCGTCGCCGCCGCCTTCGTGCTCGCGCGCTGGCGCTCGCCGCTGCGCGACGTGGTCGATTCGCTGCTGACGCTGCCGCTCGTGTTGCCGCCGACGGTGCTCGGCTATTACCTGCTCGTGCTGCTCGGCCGGCACGGCGTGTTCGGCGCGTGGCTCGACACGCTCGGCATCGAACTCGTCTTCACGTGGCAGGGCGCGGTCATCGCGTCGATGGTCGTCGCGTTTCCGCTGATCCTGAAATCGGCGCGCACCGCGTTCGAAAGCGTCGATCCGCATCTCGAGCGCGCGGCACGCACGCTCGGGCTCGGCGAAGCCGCGGTGTTCTTCCGCGTGACGCTGCCGCTCGCCACGCGCGGCATCCTGGCCGGCGCGCTGCTTGCCTTCGCGCGCGCGCTCGGCGAATTCGGCGCGACGCTGATGATCGCGGGCAACCTGCCCGGCCGCACGCAGACGCTGTCGGTCGCGATCTATGCGGCGGTGCAGGCCGGCGACGACAGCACGGCCAACTTCCTCGTGCTGGTGACGTCGATCACCTGCGTGCTCGTGCTGCTCGCGACCGGCTGGCTCGTGCCGTCGCGTGCCGGACGGAGCCAGCCGACATGACGCGCCGGCCGCATCCGCACCGCTGCGCGGCACCGGTCGCGGCAACACGCCGTCCCGTCGGGCGGGCGGTTTCGCGCACGCACGGCGCGGCACGACGGAGGCCCGCATGAGCGTCGCCGTCGATATCCGCAAGACCTACGCGAACGCCGAGCGCCGCTTCACGCTCGATGTGTCGTTTACGGCCGGCACGCAGCGCGTCGTGCTGTTCGGGCCGTCCGGCGCCGGCAAGAGCATGACGCTGCAGGCGATCGCCGGCTTGCTGTCACCCGACGAAGGCACGATCACGCTGAACGGCGAAACGCTGTTCGATTCCGCGCGCGGCATCGACGTGCCGACCCGTGCACGCCGCGTCGCGTATCTGTTCCAGGACTATGCGCTGTTTCCGCACCTGAACGTGCGCCAGAACATCGCGTTCGGGCTCACGCCGGGCCTGCGCAACCCGCGTGCGAAGGCGGTGCCGCCCGAAGTCGCGTACTGGCTGCAGGCGTTCGAGCTCGACACGCTCGCCGGGCAATTCCCGTCGCAGTTGTCGGGCGGGCAGAAACAGCGCGTCGCGCTTGCCCGCGCGCTGGTCGCGCAGCCGCACATCCTGCTGCTCGACGAGCCGTTCGCGGCGCTCGACGGCGCGCTGCGCCAGCGCATGCGCCACGAGCTCGCCGAACTGCAGGCGCGGCTCGATATCCCGATGGTGCTCATCTCGCACGATCCCGACGACGTCGCCGCGTTCGGCGACCAGGTCGTGCAATTGAGCGAAGGACGCGTGCAGGCCGCAACGCCGCACGCCGAGTGGCCGACGCGCGTCACGTGATCGCGCGAAGGCGGTGGCCCACGCGGCCACGTTTGAGCCTGAGAGAAGCCGCACGGGCGGCAGAAGCTGGAACGAGCTGAAAACGGGATCGAAGCCGGCGCCTCGTGCATGTCGGGCGGCGCCGGTTTCGCCGCGTCCGCCCACGGTCATCGACAGGGACGGCGCGCGCCGCCGTCGTGCGATCAGCCCGTCACCGCGAGAATCACGCTCGATGCCTTGAACAGCGCGATCGCCCGCCGGCCGGCGTCGAGTTGCAACGCGCCGACACTGTCGTTCGTGACCACGGCCGTGAGCGTCCCGCCACCGTCGAGCGCCAGCGTCACCTCGCTGTTCACCGCGCCCGCCGTGACCGTTTCGACCGTCCCGTGCAACTGGTTGCGTGCGGACACCTTCAAGGTCGCGTCGGCTCCGCCGTCGTCGTCGACCGCCAGCACGACCCACGACGCCTTCACGAGCGCGCACGCATCCGCGCCCGGCTGCAGGCCGAGCGCGTCGGCGCTTTCGTGCGTCAGCACCGCGACGATCGCCTGCCCGCCCGGCAGCACGAGCGTCACCTCGTCGTTCACCGTGCCGCGCACGATCGACTCGACCTTGCCGAACCACTGGTTGCGCGCGCTCGTCTTCATCCCGATCCGGCCGATCAGCGCCCAGTCGACGTCGAAGCCGGACACCGCCGCGCTCGCGGCGTCGATGAAGCGGCGATGCTCGCGCTCGATCGTGCGGAACGCGGCGATCAGCGACGTCGCGCGCGGCGTCAGCGTCGTGCCGCCGCCGCCCTTGCCGCCCGTCGAGCGCGTCACGAGCGGCTCGCCGGCCAGGTTGTTCATCGTATCGATCGCCTCCCACGCGGCCTTGTAGCTGAGCCCGACGGCCTTTGCCGCGCGCGTGATCGACCCGGTGTCGCCGATCGCCGCGAGCAGCGCGATGCGGGTGGCGCCGCCGAGCGTCTGCTCGCCCGCGCGCAGCCACAGTTCGCCGCCCAGTTCGAGCGGCCCGGCGGAAGAGGAAGGAGGCGATGCGTCGCTCATCGGTCTGTCGGAAGAAAACGGGTGGCCATTATAGTGAGCGCGCGCCGCTCAACGCGGCTTGCCGTCGAGCTTCGGCGGGCGCAGGCTCGCGAGCAGCGCCTCGGCGTCGCGCGCGGCGCGTTGCTCGAGCGCCGCACCGTAGCCGCGCACGAAACCGAGCTGGTACGCGGGCGCCGCCAGTTGCTCGAGATGATGCAGCGCGACGATCGTGTCGTTCGCCTCGCCGAGCACGCTCTGCACGCGCGCGAGCGTCTTGACCGTTTCGTTGCGCGTGCGGCGCGAGGCCAGCGACGCGAAGAACTCGAGCGCGTAGCGCAGCCGCTTCGCGTCGATCCGCACCTGGTGCCGCGCGGCCGTGTCGAGCGACGTGAGCGACGGCGATGCATACAGGTGACCGAACAGCCGCCGCACGCGCTTGGTCGCGTGGCGCCGCAGCGACGGCGTGTCGTCGTCGCCGGCGGCCGGCGGCAGCGCGAGCGCGCTCAGCCATTCGAGCCAGCCGAGCGTCAGGCGCGCATAGCGCGCCGAATGCAACGCCTGGCGCAATTCGACGCGCGCCGCCGTCGCCTGGACGCGCGCGGCGTCGAGCGTGCCGTCCCAGTCGGCGCTGCCGCCGTCGGCCGCGATCAGCGCGGGCAGGCTTTCGGTCGAGAACACGTCCCAGTCGCGCACCGTGCCGAGCAGCGACGCGACCCAGCGCAAGTCGGCGCCGAACGTGTTCTTCCATTGCTCGTCCGCGAAGCGTGGAAAGAAGCGCATCAGCGTGCGCAGCCGGCGCAGCGCGACGCGCATCTGGTGCACGAACTCGGGATCGTCGCGATCGAGCACACCGCCCTCGTTGCCGAGCCATTGCGTGGCAATGTCGCCGGACAGCGCGAACAGCGCGGCCCGCTGCGTGCGGATGCCGGTCAGGTCGACGAGTTGCGCCTTGACCGGCCCGGCGACGGCGGGCTCGCCCGCGCACGCGCGATCGATCACGCTGGTGAGCTGCACGAACGCGGGCCATGCGCCGCTGAGCTCGCGCGCGGCGGCGAACAGCGCGCGCAGCGCGGCCGTGCGCGCGGCGACGGTTTCCCAGTCGGGCGCCGCGAGGCGCAGCTCGACATGGCGGCGCGGTGGTTCGGTGCCACGGTGCAGAATGATGTCGTCGAGCGTCATCTCGACCACCACGCCGCTGTCGTCCGCCCAGCGCCCGCGCCGCCGCTCGCTGACGAGCCGCAGCGGCGCCGGCCCGGACGATGCGGCGAGCGCCGCTTCGGCAACGGCGTCGGGCGTCACGCGGTCGCCCTCGCCGGTCGCCTGCGGGGCATCCGCATCCGCATCGGCGATCGGCGCCGATGCGGGCGTGGCCACCGCGATGCCCGCGTGTTCGGCATCGAACAGTTCGCGCTCCACGACGCCGGGCGCGAATGCCTTCGTGCGCGACGCGACGACCCGCCGCCCGTGCGCGTTCGACTCGATCCACGTCCACCAGCACTCGCCGGGGCTCGGCTCGGCTTCCTCGACCTGGCATGGCTCGATCGTCACGCGTTCCTGGCCGCGCCGCATCCGCACCTGCGGACAGATCCGCCACGCACGGACGAGTTCGGCGCCGAAGTCGCGCTGCTCACCACGGGCCCGGCTTCCCGCCCTGACCGGCCAACCTTCCAGCGACAGGCACAACACGATTTCCAGCACACGCGACATGGAGGCTCCTGCACATGAAGAATCGCCGGCACGTCCTCCGTGCCGGCGTCGTCCGTGAAGCAGCTTCCATAGTACACGCGGCCAATATGCGCTGGCGACGATCTGGCCCTGTCGCCCGTGTCACGCATCAAACGACGTATCAGACGGCGTATTGCGCGATGCCGTTGCCGAACGACCAGTCCTCCTTCAGCACTTCGACGAGACTGATGAAGACGTCCTGCGGCCGCACGCCGGGCTGCCGCGCGAGATTCTCGGCGATGGTCCGGTACAGCGCCTGTTTCTGCTCGAGCGTACGCGTGTTGTTCGCCGTGATCTGGACCATCACCAGATCGTCGCTGCGTTCGATGTCGAGGTAGTGGCGGCCGAAGAAGAAGTTCTCGGCCGAATGCTCGGTCACGACCATGAAGATGTCGTCTTCGGGCACGTTGAACGTATGCATCAGCGCGCGGTGCACGCCGTCGACGAGCGCCGCACGGTAGGCGGCCGGTTTGCCTTCGCGCACGGCGATACGGGTGAATGGCATGGTGCTGCTCCTTTCGGTGACGTTGAGAATCGGAAACGCAAGGTCAGGTTAGGCGCGCGGAGCTATAATGAACAGTCATCATCCGATATTTCATTCATTTACATTTGCAATGAAAGTCCTCGACCTCGATGCTGTGCGCGCATTCGTGCTGGTCGCCGATCTCGCGAGTTTCACGCGCGCCGCCGACGCGCTCGGCACCACGCAATCGGCCGTCAGCCTGAAGCTGAAGCGGCTCGAAGCGCACCTCGGCAAGCCGCTGCTCGCACGCACGCCGCGCGTCGTCAAGCTGGCGGCGGACGGCGAGAACTTCCTGCCGGCCGCCCGCGCGCTGCTCGACGCGCACGACCAGGCGCTCGGCGCGATTTCGGCCGGCACGCACCGCCTGTCGCTCGGTGTCAGCGAGCACGTCGCGGTGCCCGACCTGCCGGCCGTACTGACGAGCCTGCACCGGCAGGATCCCGGGCTGTCGCTGGAGATGCACCTGGGCATGTCGGCGAGCCTGCTCGCGCAATACGACGAACGGCGGCTCGACGCGGCGATCGTGCGACACGAACCGGGCGAGGATCCGCCGCGCGACGACGGCACGCTGCTGTTCACCGAACCGCTCGCATGGCTCGCCGCGCCCGACTGGGCGCCGCGCGCGGGCGAGCCGCTGCCGCTCGCGGTGCTGGCCGGGCCGTGCGGCGTGCGGGCCGCCGCGCTGCGTGCGCTCGAGCATGCGGGGCGGCCGTGGCGCGAGCGCTTTACGGGCGGCGGCGTCGCGGCGGTCACGGCCGCCGCCGCGGCCGGGCTCGCGGTCTGCCCGCTGGCCCGGCGGGTCGCGCCGCGCACGCTGGTCGACGTCGGCACGAAATTCGGCCTGCCGCCGCTGCCGCATTCGCAGGTCGTGCTGTATTCACGCGTGCGCGACGCCCGCGCGGCGGCCGCACTTCGCAGGTTTTCCGACAGCCTTGCAATCTCGGCGTAAACTACGCGGTTCCGCTGCCCGCAATCCCCTGACGAATTCCGATGAAACCCGACGCCCGCAAGCACCTCCGTGCCAACCTGCTGATGCTCGCCGCCGCCGCGATCTGGGGCTCGGCGTTCGTCGCGCAACGACTGAGCCTCGACGTGATCGGGCCGTTCCTGTTCACGGGGCTGCGCTTCCTGCTCGGCGCGCTGGTGCTGCTCCCGCTGCTGATGGTCAACGCGGGCTCGCGCGCGCAGTTCGCGGCGATTCGCCGCGAGCCGGCCCTGCTCTCGCCGGGCCTCGCGCTCGGCGTGCTGCTCGCCGTATCGATCTCGCTGCAGCAGGTCGGCCTGCAGTACACGCGGGTCGCGAACGCGGGCTTCATCAGCTCGCTGTACGTCGTGATCGTGCCGCTGATGGGCGTGTTCGTCCGCCACCGGATCGGCGCCGGCACGTGGTTCGGCGCGCTGCTCGCGGCGATCGGCCTGTACTTCCTCAGCATCGACGAGCATTTCTCGGTGCTCTACGGCGACTGGTTCCAGCTCGCGGGCGCCGTGGTCATCGCCGCGCACGTGATGACCGTCGGCCATTTCGCGAAGCGGCACGATCCGCTCGTGCTCGCGTTCCTGCAATTCGTCGCGTGCGGCGTGCTGTGCCTCGCGGCCGGCCTCGCGATCGAACCGGTCAACCTCGCGATGCTGAAGCGCGCGCTGCCGACGCTGCTGTACGGCGGGCTGCTGTCGGTCGGCGTCGGCTATACGCTGCAGGTCGTCGCGCAGCGCGATGCGGCGCCGGCGCACGCGGCCGTGATCTTCAGCATGGAGGGAGTGTTCGCGGCCATCGCCGGCTGGGCCGCGCTCGGCGAGACGCTGACGCTGCGCGCGCTGGTCGGCTGCGCGCTGATGCTCGCCGGCCTGCTCGCCTGCCAGTTGCTGCCGAACGGCGACGCACGGAAAAAGGACGAGGACGCGCTGCCGGCGTGACACGCACGATCCCTATAATGGCGGTTCGCGTGCTTTTCATGCCAACCGCTTCCGACAGGCCAGCCCCGTGACGTCCAATCCCGTCGATCCCGCCGCCGACCTGCTGCGCGAACGCGCAGCGCACTATGCCGCCGAGGCCGCGCTGTTCCAGCGCGACCAGGCGCTGTCCATCGCTTCGCACGACCTGCGCAGCCCGCTGAACGCGATGCACAGCTGGGCGTACGTGCTCGAGCGCCAACTCGCCAGCGCCGACCCGAACCTGCAACGCGCGCTCGCGGGCATCCGCGCGGGGATCGACCAGCAGGTCGCGCTGATCGACGACGTGCTCGACGCACCGCGCGCGGCCACGCGCACCCTGGCGATCGCCGCACAGCCGTTCGCGCTGCGCCCGCTGCTCGACGACACGCTCGCACTGGTGCGCTGCGCACTCGCCGACGCACGACAGGTGAGCGTCGACGCGACGCTGCCCGACGGCGAGCCGTCGCTGACCGCCGACCGCGAGCGCATCGCGCAGGCGCTCTGGACGATGCTGACGACGGCCGTCGAAGCCAGCGCCGCCGGCAGCCGCGTGACGTTCACGTGCGCGCGTGACGGCGCGCAGTACGTCGCGCACGTCGCCTGCGACGTGAACGCCGCCGCCCTCGCCGATCCGGCGCTGCCGCATGCATTCGAACCGTTCGCGCGCCGCGAGATGCTGCACCCGCGCGACGCGAAGCGCGTCGCAGCGGCGCTCGCGCTGTGCCAGCGTGTCGCGCTCGCGCACGGCGGCTCCTTCACCCACGCCCCGTTCGCCGACGGCGCCGCCGTCACCCTGTCGCTCACCGTCCCCTGCGAGGCGCCGGTGTAAGCCATCGGCCGCCCGACACATTACATTTCCCTTTCCGGCCCTATACTGTTGGGCCTGTCATGACTGGAGCGATTCTTTGTTACAGATCTTCGCGCTCATCGGCGCGTTGTTCCTGGTGGCCCTCAACGGGTTTTTCGTCGCAGCCGAATTCGGCCTCGTCAAACTGCGCGCGACGCGCGTCAAGACACTTGCCCGCAAGCACGGCCTGCGCGGGCGCATCCTCGCGATCGTGCACGGCCGGCTCGACGCGTATCTGTCCGCCTGCCAGCTCGGCATCACGCTCGCGTCGCTCGGCCTCGGCTGGGTCGGCGAGCCGGCGTTCGCGGAACTGATCGGGCCGCTGCTCGACCTGATCGGCGTGCAGTCCGAGCGCATCGTGCACCTGATTTCGCTCGTGTTCGCGTTCTCGCTGATCTCGTTCCTGCACATCGTGGTCGGCGAGCTCGCACCGAAATCGATGGCGATCCGCCAGTCGGAGAAGGTCGGCCTGTGGGTCGCGCTGCCGCTCTACGCGTTCTACTGGGCGATGTATCCGGCGATCTGGGTGCTCAACACCAGCGCGAACGCGGTGCTGAAGCTCGCGGGCCTGTCGGCCGACCACGGCGGCGATGCGCACTACTCGACCGACGAGCTGAAGCTGATCCTGCGCAGCCGCCGCAGCGCGGGCAACGCGGCCCAGCCGGCGCGCGGCACGTACACCAACGACGAGTGGAACACGCTCGCGCACTCGCTCGATTTCTCGTCGATGACGGTGTCGGACCTGATGCGGCCGGCGCATGAAATGATCGGCCTGCGCCGCGACCTGCCGCTGCCCGACAACATGGAAATCGTCGCGCGACACCGCTTCAGCCGCTATCCGCTGTTCGAGGATGCGTCGCGCGAGCAGGTGAGCGGGCTGATCCACCTGAAGGACCTGCTGCTCGCGCGTCACGCCGGGGCGGCGCTCGAAGACCTGTCCGACTACGTGCGCCCGGTGCAGTACGTGAAGCCCGACACGCCGGCGCTGGAACTGTTCCGCCGCTTCCGCAAGGGCGCGCCGCACTTCGCGCTGGTCGGCAACAAGGGCGAGAAGCCGATCGGCTTCCTGACGCTCGACAACCTGCTCGGTGCGCTGGTCGGCCAGATCCACGACGAGTTCCGCCAGGGCGACGCGGACTGGAGCCGCCTCGACGACGGCACGCTGATGGGCAAGGGCAGCCTGCCCGTCGTGTCGCTCGAGCAGGCGCTCGGCATCGACATCGACGAAGGGCGTGCGGAATCGGTCGGCGGCCTGGTGATCCAGGCGCTCAGCGATCTGCCGACCGAAGGGCAGCGCGTGTCGTTCGATCGCTTCGACGTCGTCGTGAAGAAGATGAACGGTCCGCGCATCGTGCTGGTGCGCGTCTATCCGAAGATCGCGAAGGAGGCCGACGAATGACGGCCGCCGCGGGCCGCGCGCGATGACGCCGACGCTGCCGCGCTGCTGCGTGATCACGCCGGAGCCGGCGTCCGCGTCGACCGCCGATTGCCACGCATTCCTCGACACGCTGTCGGCCGTGCTCGCGCGCGGCGAGACGCTCGTGCAGCTGCGCGTGAAGTCGTTCGACGCGGCCGCGTTCGCGCGGCTGGCCGCCGATGCGCTCGCGCGCTGCGACGCGGCCGGCGCGCAACTGATGCTCAACGGGCCGATCGACGCGGCCGGCGTGATGCGGCTCGACGGCGCGGGCTGGCATCTCGACGGCGCCGCGCTGCGCGCCGTCGCGCAACGACCGCTGCCGGCCGCTCGCCGCATGTCGGCCGCCTGCCATGCGGCCGACGATCTCGTGCTGGCCGCGCGTGCGGGCGTGGATTTCGTTACGTTGTCGCCCGTGTTGCCGACGCTCAGCCATCCCGGCGCGCCGACGCTCGGCTGGACGCAATTCGCTGCGTTGGCCGCGCAGGCCGCGATGCCGGTCTATGCGCTCGGCGGCATGACGCGCGCGCATCTCGACGACGCGCGCCGCCACGGCGCGTACGGCGTCGCGGGCATTCGCGGTTTCTGGTAAGGGCGGCCGGGCGCGCCAGCGCCCGACCCTCCGGGCATCACGCGTGCGGAACAGGACGCATCGCGCGCCATGCGCGGTCGTCGATCCGACGCACGTCGTGCGTCAGCGCGTACTGGTTGACGTCGCCCGTCAGCCACGCGACGAGCGAATACGGCGGCAACTCCCCTTCGTCGACCCGGTCGCGTGCGCGTGCCGGCGTCTCGAACACGACCTGCCCGCCCGGCGCATCGAAAGGCACCGCGTCGGGCGACAGGTTCAACGCGATGGTCAGCGTCTCGTCGTCGGCGAGCCGCCATGACGCGAGCAGCGCGTCGGCATCGCCGTCACCGCTCGCCTTCAGCGCATGCGCGTCCTGCGGCCGGCAATCGGACAGCCGCGGCGCGATCAGCTTCGCGCGCACCGCGAGCGCCGACTGCACGAAATGCGCACGATCGACATCGCGCGCGGTTTCGTCGAAGATCAGCGGGATCTGCGGCGTGAGCAGCGACAACGCAAGCGCCGCGAGGCCCGCCGCCTGCTCGCTGTCGCGCTGTTCGCTGTCGCGCCACGCGCCGTCGGACAGCACCAGCGACGTGAGCGACAGCCCTTCGGCGCACGGGCCGTCGCCCGCCGTGGCCGGCTGGAACGCCGCGCCTGCCGCGGTCAGCGCGCGCGCGAGCGTGTGGATCGACTGGTGGGGCGAAATCCCTTCGTGCGCCGACGTGTCGCGCCCCGTCAGCCGGTGCAATGCGCGTTCTCCGCAACCGTTCCACTGCGCATCGAAATGCGTATCGGCCAGGTGCACCGGATGACGCTCGCTGCCGAGCACGAGGTGGATCATCCGGTCGGCCGGCACGGCCGCGCGCACGCGGTCGGCGATCTCGCGCAGCCACGACGTGCCGATCCGGTCGGCCTCGCGCAGCCGCAGGCCGTCGCAACGGTATTCGTCGATCCAGTACAGCGCGTTGTCGCAGAAGAAGTCGCAGACTTCCGGATGGTCGAGCGCAAGCGGCGCCGCCTGCAGCGGATCGTCGCGCGTATGGAAGAACGGCACGGCGTAATGGCGCAGCGCGTCGGTGCCGCTGCCGAAGCGCGCGTAATCGAGTTCCAGCAGCACCGCGAGACCGTAGCCGTGCGCGGCGTCGATCAATGCCTTCAGCGCGTCGGGGCCGCCCTCGGACGCGAGCGGCGCGAACGGCAGGCTGTCGTGCGGCGACGCGAGCAACTCCAGCGCGGTCACGCCGAGGCGCGCGAGCTGCGGCAACCGGCGGCGCACGCCGTCGAAGCCGCCCACCGCGTGCGGACGAATCGCGTACAGCGCGATGTCTTCCCACGGGCGGCCGCGCCAGAACGTGTTGCGCCATGTGAACGCGCGCGGATCGACGACCTCGCTCGGGCCGTTGAGCCCGTCAGGTTGCGAACGCGACGCGGGATCGGGAATCGACACGACATCGTCGAGCCGGTAACGGTAACGCGCGCCCGCACCGCATTCGACGAACACTTCGAACCAGTGTGGACCGGCCGCCATCATCGGGACGAGCGTCGGGCCGGAGCCGGTATCGAGTTCGAGCTGAACATGCGTGCTGCCCGGCGCCCACACGCGGAAATGCGTGCGCGGCGACGTGCCGAGCGCACCGCAGGGCTGCGCGCCGGACGGCAGGCAGTGTATGAAGTGCTGCGCATACGGATCGTGCGGACAATCTGACATGATGCGCTCCTCGTGCGTGCCGAGCGGCATGGCCGCGCGATTCGCGCGGCGCATCGGGCCCGGCATGCGACGGCCAGGCAGGGGGGAAGAAAAGTATGCGCCGCTTTCACGATCGCGACGCATCGAATCCTCACATTTTTAAATGCGAATCGACCCCGGCATCGATTGCGTCGCGATGCGCGCAGAATCGGGTAGTTCGCATACCGGAATGGCTGCTCGCCTTGTTGCGCCGCAGCCCCGCGCTTACGCTCGGTGCGATGCGCGTGAGCACCCCGCCCGCGCCCGAATTCGAGGAATCTCCATGTCGCTCCCCGCCAGCGCCGCGAAGTTCGATCCGGCACGCGCGCACGAATACGCCGAACAATCCCGCATCGCGCTCGCCGGCTACGACGCGTGCCACGAACTCGCCGCGTGCATGCTCGCGTCGGCGATCGGTGTACGCGATGCGCGGCTCCTCGTCGTGGGCGCAGGCGGCACGGGGCAGGAAATCTGCGTGCCCGCGGCGCTCGAACCGGGCTGGCAGTTCACGGCCGTCGATCCGTCCGCGCCGATGCTCGCGCTCGCGCGTGCCAACGTCGAAGCGGCGGGGTTCGCCGCCCGCACGCAATTCGTCGAGGCCGGCGTCGACGCACTGCCCGATGCGCCGGCGTTCGACGGCGCGACGCTGATCGGCGTGCTGCATCACGTCCCCGGCGATGCGGCGAAGGCCGCGCTGCTGGATGCGATCGCGCGCCGCCTGAAGCCCGGTGCACCGCTCGTGATCGCGGCCAACTATCGCCGCTATGCGGAGCACCCTCGCCTGCTCGACGCTTGGCAGCAGCGCTGGCGGATGAAGGGCGCGACGCCCGACGCCGTGCGTGCGCAGCTGGCGAAAATCCTGCAGGGCGCCGATCCGCCCGCTGCCGAGGAAACCGTCTTCGCGTTGCTGCACGATGCGGGCTTCGATGCGCCGCTGCGCTTTTTCTCGAGCCTGTTCTGGGGCGCGTGGATCGCGGTGCGGCGCGGCGCGTGACGGCGTAAGTTGGCGCGTGACGACGCGTGACGGCGTAAGTCGGCGTGAGGCGGCGTGAGGCGGCGAGCCGCAGCGTCAGCGCGGCCACCATCCGGACGAGCTTTCCGCTCGAAGCCGCGATGGCGCGTGGCGACGGCGGCACGCATCCGCCGATCGCTCGCTGTCTCGATAGCGAGCCACGCGCGGGCCGCCGACCACCGAGCTCGAGCGCGGCGATCGGTAAGAACGGCTCAAGTCATCCGCGTCAGCTCAGCAACCCTGCCGCGACGTTGATCGACAGCCCGAGCACGGCCATGTTGAAGTAGAACGACAGGATCGACTGCGCGAGCACCGCGCGGCGCGCGGAGCGATTCGCGAGCGACACGTCGGCCGTCTGCGACGCGACCGCGAGCGTAAAGGCGAAATACAGGAAATCCCAGTAGTCGGGCTCGGGGTTGCGGTCGGGAAACCGCAGCGCGCGATCGCTGCTCGGCGAGCCGTAATAGAGCCGCGCATAGTGCAGCGTGAAGATCGTCGGGATCAGGAACCATGCGCCGAACAGCGTCGCGCCCGTGACCGCATAGTGGCCGAGCCCGGCACGAAAGCCGACGTTCTTCGCGGTGGCGAGCTCGATCGCGATCGCGGCGACGCTCGCGACCGTCGCGATGCAGATGACCGTCAGCACGGTCGTCGCGTTCTCGTCCTCGCGGATCGCGATCTCGCGCACCTGGTGGTGATGTGCGGTGACCATGCGCCCCCACATCAGCACGAGATACAGCCAGACCGTGCAATCCCAGCCGATCAGCGCACGCGCGGTCGGTCTCAACTGCAACGGCAGCAGCAACGCGCACAGCACGCCCGCGGCGAAGGCGGCGACCATGCGCGGCCGGTTGCGTAATACCTGCGGATAAAGCGTCATCGTGTGATTCCGAAAGCGGATGGAAAGGGTTCGGCCCGCGTGCGAACGGCCCGCCGGGCAGCGCCGGCGGGTACCGCCCCGATTATCGCCATTCCTGCATGACGTTGCGACTGGCGTGAGCGCCTAAGATATCGGGATGACTCCCGTCCTCTGCCACCATCCCGCGAACGCGGCCGGCCGCGACTTCGTCGTCGGCGATCTGCACGGCTGCGTGGATGTGCTGCGCGCGCTGCTGCACGACATCGGCTTCGATCCGGCTCGCGACCGGCTGTTCTCGGTCGGCGATCTCGTCGACCGCGGCCCCGCGTCCGAAACCGCGCTCGAGCTGCTCGACCGCCCGTGGTGCCACGTGGTGCGCGGCAATCACGAAGAAGTGCTGAGCCTCGTCGCGCGCGGCAAGCTGTCGCACGATGCGTGGCGCGGGATCGGCGGCGACTGGGGCGCCGACCTCCCGCCGGAACGGCTGCACGCGCACGCGGCGCGCGTCGACGCGCTGCCGCTCGTACGCGTGATCGGCGACGGCCCCGCGCGCTTCAACGTGCTGCATGCGGAATTCCTCGGTCCGGACGCCGAACTCGACGCGGGCAGCTATTCGCCCGACGTGCGCGAGCGGCTGATCTGGGGGCGCGACCTGGTCCAGGGGCTCGTCGACCCGGCCCGGCAGGCCGGCCTGTCGCTGACCTGCACCGGCCACACGCCGGTGCGTGCGCCGCAGCGTATCGGCGCGCAATGGTTCATCGACACCGGCGCGTTCGCACCGTCGGGACGCCTGACGATCGTCGAGCCGCGCACGGGCGACACGTGGTCGCTGACGCAGGCCGACGCGCGCGCGCGTCATGCGGGCGACCTGCCGCTGCCTTAGGCCCACGTTCACGCCGATAACGGGCCTGCGCAGGCCGCGGGCCGGCAACCCTCGGCGGACTCACGCTCACGCGCGCGCGTTTGCGTGCGCGAGCACTGCGCTAACCCACCTGGTTCAGCTCGAACACCGCGTCGATCGCGGATCCGTTCCAGTTGTATTCGAGATACGCAGCGTGATGACAATCGCGCAGCAGCGTCGTGCGAAACGCCGCGAGGCACTCGCCGCGCGGGTCGCGCACCGACGGATAGACGATCCCCGCGCCGCCCGCGTTGCGCACCGCGCGGCCGAGTGCCTGCCCCGCGCCGTAATCGAGCGGATCGAGCAGCGCCGGGCTGCGCTGCGGCCACGTGCGCACGTCGGCGACGTCGCCCTGCGCATACACCGTGTAGAGCCGCATCTGCTGACGCATCGGCGCCTCCTTCGTCGCGGCCAGGAACAGCCCGCTGTGATAGCGCGTTTCGGCGATCGCCGTATCGCGCGACCGCCCGCAGTAGAACACGCCGTAGCTGCCGTCCGAGAAGCGGCTGCCCTGCGGATTCAGATGCGTGAACGCGGCCATGATCGGCCCCCAGCCCGTGCCGTAGCGACGCTCCGCCGGCGGCACGAGTTCGAGCGTGCCGACTTCGTTGCGGATGCGATCGTTGGTCAGCGATTCGAGCGCATAGAGCGCATCGAAATCCTCGGCGGACGCGACGCGGTCGAACAGGTTGATGGCTGGAAAACGAGTGGGAATCACGCGATAGGCAGGTGCCCAGTCGACGACGGTCATGGGCCAGTGCTGTACTGCTTCGATCGGCATCGTCACGCCCAGCCACCCCGCATCGCGTCGAGATATTGACGGACGGCGACCAGGTCGCCGACGTTGCCGGCGAGCATCCGGTCGAGCGCGCGCTTGCCGCCGAACGGCGCGGCGTCGTTCGGCCGCTTGACCCAGGTGTCGGCCGCGGCCGGCTGCGGCAGCAGGATCTGCAGCGCCTTGTAGATGCCGAGCAGCAGCGATAGCCGCTCGAGCGTATCGCGCGGCAGGCGCGCCGATTCGGGCGACGCCTTCCACTTGAAGAACGTCGAGCGGCCGGGCGAGCCGAGCAGGACGATCTGTTCGTCGATCGTCAGTTCCCAGTCGCGCGCGATGTTGAAGAACGCGCGCAAGCCGGCCGCCGACATCTGCGCGACCGAAGCCTGCCGCGGGGCGGAATGCGGATCGAAGGCGGGCTGTGACATGATCGTTAGTCTCGAAACGAATTTACTAACAAGATTAGTCCATTTTCGTATTTTTGCAAGGGTCGTCCCCCGACGTGCCGGCATTCCTCCCGAAGGATCGATATTTTTTGTCCATTCTGGACTGCGATTTTATTTTCTGCGTTAATGTCCGTGCGGACAGCGCACCGGGACGCGGTGCGTCCCCGCAGCAACCGTGTCGCCCAGAACCGGATAGACCACGCCAAGGAACCACCATGAAGAGACTGATTGCCGCCGTTTCGATCGCCCTGCTCGCGGTATCGACGGGCCCCGCCGTCGCGAAGGACTGGACCACGCTGCGCTTCGGCACCGACGCCAGCTACGCGCCGTTCGAATCGAAGGCGCCCGACGGCAAGCTCGTCGGCTTCGACATCGACCTCGGCAACGAGATCTGCGCACGGCTGAAAGCGAAGTGCGTGTGGCTCGAGAACGATTTCGACGGGATGATCCCGGCGCTGAAGGCGAAGAAGTTCGACGCGGTGCTGTCGTCGATGTCGATCACGCCGCAGCGTGCGGAACAGATCGGCTTCACGACGAAGATCTACAACCAGCCGACGCGGCTCGTCGCGAAGAAGGGCTCGCCGCTGCTGCCGACGGCCGAATCGCTGAAGGGCAAGTCGATCGGCGTCGAACAGGGCACGACGCAGGAAGCGTATGCGAAGGCGTACTGGGCGAAGCAGGGTGCGAACGTCGTGTCGTACCAGAACCAGGACGGCGTGTATGCGGACCTGACGTCGGGCCGCCTCGACGCCGCGCTGCAGGACGAGGTGCAGGCCGCGATCGGGTTCCTGAAGTCGCCGCGCGGCGCGGGCTACCAGTTCGTCGGGCCCGAACTCGTCGACGAGAAGGTGCTCGGCATCGGCGCCGGTATCGGGCTGCGCAAGGAAGACGCCGACCTGAAGGCGAAGATCGATCGCGCGATCCTCGACATGGTCAAGGACGGCACCTACAAGCGGCTCGCGTCGAAGTACTTCGACTTCGACATCTACGGCGGCTGAAGCGGCGCCGCGCGCGCACGGGTGCGATGCCCGTCGCGCGCGGCCCGACCGCCCCTCCCCTGCTCGCCGGACGGCGACGCCTCCCTGACGTCTGCCGTCGCACCGGTTTCATCGTCCGTATCGCGCAACCGGATGCCGCACATCATTCGCATGGCAAACGGATCGCCTGCGCTGGCGACCGCAGGCGCTCGACGTCGTCAATAAGCGAAGACCGGGCGCCGGGGTATCGGCGCCCGCGTGCACATCCCCATGCGGACCGGATTGGCGAGCGGGAAAGCACCGGCCCGGCGCGGATGACCGGGTATCAGCCGGATCCGCCTCGCACCGGGCGCGGAGAGGTGGCCTGTCGACGCGTGCCGGCCGGCAGCAAGGTGCGCGGTCGACCGGCGATGGGTCGAATCACTGCGATCGCGGCCTGCCGGCCGCGGCGTGTTGAGATCGTTCATTTTTCTACCCCGTATTCGAGTCGTTGCTTGTGCCGGCAACCGGACACCGCCGGTGCTCCGACGATCCGACGACGACGGCCCATGCCGCCCGGAACGGGGCCATGTTGCCCGTCCGGCCGTCATCCCCGCGGACTGCGTCCTAGCCGGTTCTCGAATGGTTCGCTGCCGAACCGGCCGGACGTCGCGTCGTCGACTCTCGCACCCCAACCTGTGCAAGGAGCGCGCCAGCTTCGTTCGGGGCCGGCGGCACAAGCCTTTCATCGGACCAGTGTGCGGCCCGGACGGGCAGGACATGCCGGACGTTGCGAAACTGAAACATGCCGGGCGCGAGCGGCCTCGGTCGCGTGGCGGCAACGCCTTGCCGGACAAGGCGCGCGGACGAGCCGGAAAATTTTCCCGGCCCGGGCCGCGCGTCGCCGCCCGCGTTTGCCGGGGCTTTTTGCACAGCCGCCGGCAGGAAACGTTTCACGCCCTTTACATGCCGCCGGACGCCCGCGCACGGACCGGCCGCGGACGCTTCCGGGCCGCCTTCAGCCGACTCGCTGGTGGTCGGCGTCGTCGGGCGGCGAGCCGTCCTTCCCGCCGTTGTCGCCGGTGTTGTCGTGGTCGTTGAGTCCGTGCTCGATCATCATCCGGTACAGCGTCACGCGCGAGATGCCGAGTTCGGCGGCGGCCTTGTTGATCCGGTGATCGTTGCGCAGCAGCGCGTTCTCGATCGCGACGCGCTCGGCGAGCGAACGCGCCTGCTCGAGGGTCACGGGCTCCGTTTCACCCGGAACCTCGAGCCCGAGATCGTGCGGCGTCAGCAGCCGGCTCTCGGCCATCACGATCGCGCGGCGCACCCGGTTGATCAGCTCGCGCACGTTGCCGGGCCACTCGTAGCGGCGCATCGCGTCGAGCGCGGCCGACGTGAAGCCGCTGATCTTGCGGCCGCTGTCACCCTTGAATTTCTGCAGCACGTAATGCGCGAGGATGTCGATGTCCTTGCCCCGCGCGCGCAGCGGCGGCTCGTGAATGCGCAGCACGCAGAGCCGGTGATAGAGGTCCGCGCGGAAGCGGCCGGCTTCGACCGCGCCGTCGAGGTCCACGTGCGTCGCCGAGATGATCCGCACGTCGACCGGAATCGATTCCTGGCCGCCGAGCCGCTCGATCTTCCCTTCCTGCAGGAAACGCAGCAGGCTCGCCTGGCTTTCGACCGGCATGTCGCCGATTTCATCGAGAAACAGCGTGCCGCCGTTCGCCGATTCGATCCGGCCCGCGCGCCGCTGGTTCGCGCCGGTGAACGCGCCGCGCTCGTAGCCGAACAGTTCCGACTGCAGCAGGTGATGCGGGATCGCGCCGCAGTTGATCGCGACGAACGGCCCCTTGCCGCGTGCCGAGCGCTCGTGGATCGCGAGCGCCGTCAGCTCCTTGCCGGTGCCCGACTCCCCGGAGATGAACACGCTCGCGTCGGTTTTCGCGACCTTGCGGATCGTGCTGAACAGCTGCTGCATCGCTTCGCAGTTGCCGATCATCCCGTGCTCGCCGATCGATGCCGCGTATGCGGCGCCGTCGACGCGATCGAGCGCGGCCATCCCGCGCGCGTGGCCGAGCACGTGCGAAATCCATTCGTACGGCAGCGGCAGCGTCACGTAATCGAAACAATAGCTGCGGATCAGTTCGCGCACGGCAGCGCCGATCGTGATGCCGGCCTGCGCGATGGAAATCCAGCCGATCGCCGGCTGGCTCAGGCACGCCTTCAGCGCGGGATAGTCGCGCGACGTGAAGCCCGAGAAATCGATGAGCCCGGCGGCGACGTTCACGCCGGACGTCATGTTCTGCGCTGCGCCGGCCGTCTTCGCGACCGAGATATCCCAGCCGAGCCCGCGCAGTTGCGCCAGCAACGGCTCGTCCGGCGAACGCATGATCACGAACAGCTTGCGTCCGGCCTCGGGAGCGGTGACGGATACGAGCGGCGTCTCGGACGCCGCCGTCCCGCTTGCGTCGGGTGACCTTGCAACCATCGTTGTTCCCCGCTTGGCGTTGGTATCGTGCGCTGGCTCGCCGCCGCGTCCGACGGACGTCGATCGAACCGACATATTGGCCGCATTTTCGTCCGAATAAAATCCCCCCGGGGAATAATCGCGTGCCGGGCGAACCCTTTCATGAACGGTATATCGACGCCGCCGACGCGCGGCTAGATGGGTGTTATCCCGGTGGCGCGGCGGGCGCGAAGCGAGGCCGGACCAATCGCGAACACCCGACGCCGCGCCGGTGCTGGCGCGCGGGGACGGCACGCGAGGCCGGGCACACGGGATCGGACCGGCGTCACGGGCCGGCACGCCCGGTCGGCCGCACCGGCCCGGTACCCGCAACCGTTTCCGCTTGATGCCGGTCAATCGTCGGATAAAACGGGGATGATGCAGGAATGCAACACGCGCCGGGCAGCGCGGCGAGCGGCTCAGCGTCCCGATGCGAGCGGCGCGAGCGCGTTGGCGCGACCACGGCCGGCCGACGCGCCGTCGTGTTCGCCGTACGCGGCGACGAGCGCGTCGACCCGCGCGAGGTGATGGCGGTTGTCACGGTCCCACGGGTGGAAGCCGGGCCGGAAAAAGCTCAGCCACTCGCCCGCGATCCGCGGAAACAGCCCACGACGCGGCCCGTACAGGAACGCGAGCATGCGCAGCATGCCGCGCACGCGATGCTCGATGTCGCGATCGCGCGACAACAGCGTCGCGTGCAGCAGGAACACAGTCGGCCAGAACGTCAGCGTCGTCAGCAGATAGACGCCGATGCGGATCAGATAACGGCGCAGGCCCGGCTTCATCGCGACGTTCCAGACGTCGAACGACACGGCCTTGTGTTCGGTTTCCTCGAGCGCGTGCCACACCCACATCTGACGGTAGCCGTCGACCGAGCCTTCGAGGCGCGTCGGATCGCGCAGCAGCCAGTCGGCGAGCATGGCCGTGTAGTGCTCGGCGGCGACCGTATGCGCGAGCTGCACCGAATGCGGCAGCTTGCGCTTCATGTAACCGAGCACGGTCCAGATGCGCTTGTCGAGCTTGCGCGCGGGCAGGCGGTTCGCCTGCATCAGCTCGTTGTATTCGACGTGCTCGCGCGTATGCATCGCCTCCTGCCCGATGAAGCCGAGCACCTGCCGCTTCAGCACCGGATCGTCGATCCGGTCGCGATAGTGGCGCACGGAATCCATGAAGAATCGTTCGCCGGCCGGAAACAGCAGCGACAGCGCGTTGAAGAAGTGCGTCACGTGCGGGCCGAGCCCGTGCCAGTCCTTCGCGCGTTCGACCGGCAGGTCGAAGCGCAGGTCGCGGCGCACCGGCATCACCTCGGCCGCGGTGGCGGAAGCGGCTGACTTCATGTTCGTCGTTCTCCTTGTTTCCGGGCGGCCCGGCCGGCCGTTGCGGCCATTGCGACGTACCGGCGCGGCCCGGGCAGCGCATCGCGCAACGCCCGGATCTTGACATCGATAGCTGTAAAGATAGGCGCCGGCGAACGCCGCGCGCAAGCCGCGCGGTAGATGCGCGCTTCCAAACAGGGCACGTTCGGCAACGCGACAAAAGCGGCGTTCGGGTGGCGTTCGGGCGGGTCGCGATTCGAACGCGCGCATCCGTGCGCAACCGGCAGGCGGGCGACGCGCGCGCGAATCGCAATCGGCGCGCAAGCCCCGTGCGACGGGCGTTTGCGGCGTCGCGCGACGTTTTTTCGACGCGACGCCGAGCGGCCGGATAGCGCCGATTCATACGCGCGCGACGTTCGCGCGGCGCAGCCCCTTCGAGCCGGTCCGCGAACGATTCAAACATGCGTTCCATTCGCGTGTCGCGCGAGATGCGTGAGCACCGCCGCGACCGGCGCGCGACAGGCGCGCGGCCGTGCCCTCGCCGCCTGCGGCGGCCCCCTGCGCGCTCGCCTACAATAGCGGTTTTACCCAACCCCTTTCAGGAGAAGTCATGTCTGTCACCACGACCGCATCGGGCCTCAAGATCGAAGAGCTGACCGAAGGCACCGGCGCGGAAGCGCAAGCCGGCCAGACCGTCAGCGTCCACTACACGGGCTGGCTGACCGACGGTCAGAAATTCGACTCGAGCAAGGACCGCAACGACCCGTTCGCGTTCGTGCTCGGCGGCGGCATGGTCATCAAGGGCTGGGACGAAGGCGTGCAGGGCATGAAGGTCGGCGGCGTGCGTCGCCTGACGATCCCGCCGCAACTCGGCTACGGCCCGCGCGGTGCAGGCGGCGTGATCCCGCCGAACGCGACGCTCGTGTTCGAAGTCGAACTGCTCGCCGTCTGACGACGCCGTCGGCCGACGTCCTTCCGATGGAACGCATCCCGTCTCCCGCCATCGCGCTGCGCCGTTACGACACGTGCGAAGCGTCCGACGTGCACGACTTTCACCAGGTCGTGCTCGGCGTCGACGGCGCGATGGTGATGGCGGTGGACGGCGTCGGCCAGCGCATCGACCGGCACGCGGCCTGGCTGATTCCGGCCGGCTCGCGCCACGATTACGCGGGCCTCGGCGACAATCGCCAGCTCGTGCTCGACCTGCCCGCCGCGTCGCTCGCGGTGCCGCAGCGGCTGTTCGACAGCGCGCGTGCCGTGTCGATCGACCCGGCGCTGACGTCGCTCGTCGCGCAGGTCGCGACAGCGGCCGCGCAGCTCGACGGCCCGGCCGGCGACACGCGGCACGCGCATCGCTTCCAGTGGCAGGCCGCCGCGCGTCTGTGCGACGCGCTGCTCGGCGACGCCAGCCTCGCCGCGCCCGCGGCGGGCCTCGATTTCGCGCGCATCGACCGCTGGCTGCGCGCGCGGCTCGCGGAGCCGCTGCGCATCGCCGATCTCGCCGCGCACTGCGGCTACGGGATGCGCCGGTTTCACCAACTGTTCGTCGACGCGTTCGGCGAAACCCCGCATCGCTACCTGCAGCGGCTGCGGCTCGACGCCGCCGTCGTGCTGCTCGCCGACGGCCGCCATCCGCTCGTCGACATCGCCGGCATGGTCGGCTTCGCCGACCAGAGCACCTTCACGCACGCGTTCACGAAGCGCTTCGGCGTCGCGCCGGGGCGCTGGCGCGGCGAACGGCACTGAGCGGCCGGACGCCACCCGTTTTCCTGCAATAGCGAACGCGACTGCGCCGATCGCGCCCCTGCGTCATGGCCGGATGGTTTTCGACAGTCGTTGTCATCGCGCGCCACATCGTGGCGCGCATGAAAGCGGTGCGCATCGGGCGGGGTCTGCAGCCGCTTGAACGGGACTCTCGGCCGCCACCGGGCGCGCGACCGATGCGGCGACGCCGCGCAACGGTAAAGACACGGCCCTTGCGTCGCACGGCGTCCTGGGCACGGCGTCCGGGGTCATCACGCCCGGGGCATCACGTCCGTATCACGCCCGCTCGTCGCCCACTTTCCGCACGACCGTATCCGCCGCCTTCAACGGCCGACCATCGTCGTGCCGCAGCGCGAGCTTGCGGATCGCACGCCCCGTCTTGCGCTCGACCAGGACCGAATGCGGCTCGCCGCGCTCGAACAGGTTCGCCTCGCCCCACTGCCGCAGCATCACGATCACCGGAAACAGCCCCTCGCCCTTCTTCGTCAACGCGTACTCCTGATACGCGCTGCCGTCCGACGCGGGCACGACGTCGAATACGCCCGCGTCCACCAGCATCCTGAGCCGGTCCGACAGGATGTTGCTCGCGACGCCGAGGCTCGCGCGGAAATCGCCGAACCGGCGCACGCCGTCGAACGCGTCGCGCACGATCAGCAACGCCCAGCGATCGCCGACGATATCGGTCGCCCGCGCCACCGGGCACGGCGAATCCGCAAGACTTTTCTGCCTGGCCATGTTGTTCTCCGCTGTCGCGCCGGTCGCCTTCGCGCGCGCCCGGCACGTCGGTGCGCGGGCCCGTTGCCCGCCGCCTCACAAGTTGCATTTTAAAACCACTTTTCCTACACTCACACTGGTTTCAAATTGCAACTACTTAAGCGAGTGCGAGGCAACCCATGGAATCGTCTTGTCGTTCGGAAACCGTCGTGTCCAACGCGACATCGGGTGGCGTGCGCCGGGCCGATGGCGCGCGCGTATCCACGGCGCTCGTCGCGCTGCTGGCCGTCTGCTGCGCGGCAAGCGTCGCCAACGTGTACTACGCGCAGCCGCTGCTCGATTCGATCGCCCGCGATTTCCGCGTATCGCAGGCGACGGTCGGCGGCGTCATCACGGCGACGCAGCTCGGCTGCGCGCTCGCGTTGCTGTTCGTCGTGCCGCTCGGCGACCTGCTGAACCGCAAACGCCTGCTCGCCGTCCAGCTTCTGCTGCTGACGGCGGCCTGCATCGGCGTGGCCGCCGCGTCGACGCGCGTCGCGTTGCTGGCGGGCATGGTCGCGGTCGGGCTGCTCGGCACCGCGATGACGCAAGGGCTGATCGCCTGCTCGGCCGCGCTTGCGGGGGCCGGCGAGCGCGGCCGCGTGGTCGGCGCGGCACAGGGCGGCGTCGTCATCGGTCTGCTGGCCGCACGTTCGCTGGCGGGTGTCGTCACGGATATCGCCGGCTGGCGTGCGGTCTACCTGGTGTCGGGCGCACTTGCGATCGTGATGCTGATCGCGCTGGCGCGGCTGTTGCCCGATGCGGACGCGCCGCGCGAGCGCATCGGCTACGCAGCGCTGCTCGGTTCGATGGTCACGCTGCTGCGCAACGAGCGCGTGCTGCGTGTGCGCGGGGCGATCGCGCTGCTGATGTTCGCGGCGTTCAGCATCTTCTGGAGCGCGCTCGTGCTGCCGCTGAGCGCGCCGCCGCACGTGATGTCGCATACGCAGATCGGCGCATTCGGGCTCGTCGGCGCACTGGGTGCGGCGGCCGCCGCGCGCGCGGGCCGGCTCGCGGATCGCGGGCTCGGCGAAGCGACGACCGGCGCCGCGCTCGCACTGCTCGCATGCTCGTGGCTGCCGCTCGCGTTCACCGGTACGTCGATCGCACTGCTGGTCGTCGGCATCGTGCTGCTCGACGTCGGCGGGCAGGCCGTCCATGTCGTGAACCAGAGCATGATCCTCGGCGCGCGGCCCGATGCGCATGCGCGCCTCGTCGGCTGCTACATGCTGTTCTATTCGATCGGTAGCGGACTCGGCGCGATCGCGTCGACGATGACGTATGCGCACGCGGGATGGATCGGTGTCTGCGGGCTCGGCGCGGCGGTCAGCGCGGCCGCGTTCGGCGTATGGGCCGTGACGCTCGGGCGTGCCTGAACGAAGCGTGTCGAGCACGGAGCGCGGGCGCCGCATGCCCGGCTTCGAACGACAAAAGGCCGGCTCGCCCGGATCGGGCGGCCGGCCTGCGAACCGGACGTGTATGCCGGCTCGACCGTCGCGGCGACGCGCCGCGTTCGCTTACCCCGCCGCCTGGATCGCCTCTTCGTACACGCCGGCGACGCGTCGCGCGATCACCGCGTTGTCGAAATGGTCGCGCGCGTAGCGCTTGCACGCCGCTTCGTCCGGCAACGCGATCGCGCCCGACAGCGCGCCGCCGAGCCCTTCCGCGATCGCGTCCGCGCCCGTCGACGGCAGCACGAGGTCGTTGGACAGCCCGGCGACCGCCTCCGGCAGCCCGCCGACCGGCGTGACCAGCACCGGCGTGCCGGACGCGAGCGATTCGACGGTGATCAGCCCGAAGCCTTCGAGCGCGACGGTCGGCACGACGCTGACCGTCGCCGCGCGGTATAGCGCCGCGAGATGGTTGTCGGGCACGAAACCGAGCAGCTTCACGTTGTCCTGCAGCCCGGCTTCGTCGATGCGCTGCTGCAGTTCCTCCCCGATCTTGCCCTTGCCGGCGATCAGCAGCAGCACGTCCGGGTGACGATGCTTGACGAGGCCGATCGCGTCGATCAGGTCCTCCAGCCCCATGCGCCGCACGAGCCGGCGCACGGCCAGCACGATCGGCCGGTCCTGCGGCAGTTGCAGCTTGTGCCGCGCCTCGGCCGGCGTGAGCGGCGTGTCGAACTGCGCGGTATCGACGCAGCCGGGAATCACGCGCACGCGCGACGGATCGATCCCGTAGCGGTTCGTCAGGATCTGGCCGAACGCCTGCGACAGCACGATCAGGCGCGACGAGCGCGTATAGACGGCCTGTTCGAGATAGCGCTTCGCGCGCTGCCCGAGCGATGCGGCGCCCTCGACCTGGCTTTCGTCGGCCCACGGCCCCTGGAAGTGCGACACCTGCGGAATCCCGCGCGTGACGTCGAGCCCCGGGAACGTGTACAGCGCGAAGTGCGACGAAATCACGTCCGGCCGCTCGCTGCGGATCTCGTCGCGCAGCGCGCGGCGCGCGGCGAGCATGCGGCGCGCGAGCGGCTGCGACGCAGGTCCGAAGCCCTGGATCGCACCGCCCGTGTCGTCGGCGACCTTCGGCGAGCCGGCGACGAGCCCGCGCACCGCGACGCCCGCGCCCGGCAGCGCGCCGACGAGCGAGTAGTACATCCGGTCGAGGCCGCCCGCGCGTTCGGGGAACCAGTGCATGCCGATTTGCAACGATTTGATCGGCCGGGAAGATTGAGACGTCACGGTTGCTCCTGCGTGATTGCATGCTCGACCCGCTCGAAGGCGGACGGCTGCGTGGGTTGGCCGATGCGCCGGTAAAGCGCGACGTACTGGGCGCCCATGTGGGCCCAGCCGAAACGGGTCATCAGTTCGCGGGCCGCGTCGCCCATCGCGCGACAGGTGTCGCGCGACGCCGCGAGCGAGCCGATCGCCTGCGCGAGCGCGGCCGGATCGTCCGGGTCTTCCAGCACGATCCCGCAATCTCGCGTGATGATCTCCGCGCCGCCGGCGGTGCGCGCGGTGACGACCGGCAGCCCGGCCGCCATCGCTTCCAGCAGCGACAGGCTCATCGCTTCGTAGCGCGAAGGAAACACATACGCGTCGACCGAGCGCATCAGCGTCGGCATGTTCTTCACGAGCCCGAGGAAATGCACGCGCGACGCGATGCCGAGCGCGCGCGCCTCGTCCGGATACGGGCTGCCGGGCAGATAGCCGGCCACCGCGAGATGGACGTTCGCCGGCAGTTTCGTCAGCGCCTTCAGCACGGTGCCGAGGTTCTTGCGCGGCGTGCGCAGGTCGCCGACGAACAGCAGCAGGAACGCGTCGTCCGGCAGCTTGAACGCAGCGCGATCGGGCTGCGCGCCCGCGAACGCGCTGCCGTCGACGCCGTTGTAGATCACGCTGATCTTGCGGCTGTCGATGCCGAGCCCGGCGATCTCGTCGGCCACCTTCTGCGACACGGCCGTGATCGCGCGCGAACGCTTGTACGCCCAGCGCTCGAGCGCCGTATTCACGCGCGTATAGACGTACTGGTACGCCGACCACAGCCCCTTCGTCGGGCCGAACGGGTAGTACGGGCTCTTGAACCAGCCGCCGTGCACGAAGTGCGCGGTGTTCACGTCGGCCTTGATCCACGAGATGAAGCCGTTCACGTGCAGCACGTCGTATTCGCCGCGATGCGCGCGCAGCCAGGCCGCGCTCTTGAGCGCGAACACCTGCTGCTTGACGAGATTCGACGGCCAGAAACCGCCGACCTTGACCGGCACCCAGCGCACGCGCGGGTCGGCCAGCAGCTCGGGCGCGACGTGCGACGCGACCAGCGTGACCTCGTAGTGTTCTGCCAGCGCCGCGCGCGCGATTTCGTAATTGACGCGGCCCTGCCCGTCGTTATGTCGCACGACGTGCGTGACGATCGCGATTCTCAATGGTCGCCTCCCCGTGAACGCGCGGCGGCCAGCAGGCGCTGTGCCTTTTGCCAGTGCGCCGCGGATAGTATGGAAAAAATGGCCGTGAACAGCAGCAGGCCGCCCGTGCCGATCAGCGAGTTCGTGAACACGAGCATCGCGAACACCGACAGGCACAGGCTCAGGCATGCGCCGACGAACTTGTCCTTGCGCAGCTTGAACGCCGCGCGCAGCGTGCGGGCGAGCAGCATCACGACACCCGACAGGTACAGCAGCGTGCCGGGCCAGCCGAGCACGAACGGCACGTTCATCACGCCGCTGTCGAAGCTGCCGTACTTGCCGAGCTCGCCGCTGTCGCTCGACAGCTTGGTGGACGCGCCGGTCGCGCCCATCCCTTCGCCGGCGACGTCGGTGAACGCCGTTTGCGCGAAGGTTGCGTAGAACTTGTTGCGGTCGTCGTAGCTGCGGTCGTCCTTCAGGTTCGTGATCGACTGCAGGCGCGCGCCGAGCCGGTCGGCCACCGGCCCGACGGTCAGGAGCGGCACGCACAGCCCGACCAGCACGACCCCGCTGATCAGGATCCGCATCCGTACGCGGTTGCTCGACTGCACGAGCTGGATCGCAAGCGCGATCACCCAGCCGCCCCAGGTCGAGCGCACGAGACACAGCGCGAACGACACGAAGCCGGCGGCGCCCGCGAACCAGCGGACCTTCTGCGGCGCCGCGAACACGAACACCAGCGCGCCCATGATCGCGAACGCGAACGGCCCCGACGAGTTCATCGTGCTGAAGACCCGCACGCCGTACGGCACCGGCTCGCCCTGCGAACCCATGTCCGAGCCGATCATCCACAGCACGTCCCACTGCGGCATCACGAAGTACTGCACGACCCCGTACACGCCCATCACGAGCATGCCCCACATGAACGTGGACAGCAGCACGTCGCGGTACTCGGGATAGTCGCGCGCGTTGACCATGATGTGAAAGCCGATCAGCACCGGGTACACCCAGTTCGCGAGGTCGTAGGTCGCGGCCATCACGCCGCTCGACACGATCCCGACGAGGTACGCGTACGTCAGCCCGAACAACATCAGCAGCACGGGAATCCCGCGCCGCTGGGCAAGCACGCGGTAATGCCTGAGCAGCCCCAAGCCGGCGATCATCGTCACAGCGAGCGGCGCGACCTGGATCAGGCTCGTCGGCGTGAACGCGCCCTTCGACCAGTCGGCGAGACGCCGCACTTCGGGGCTCAGGAACCACACCCACCACATGAAGCCGACGTAGCGCGCCGGGCTCTTGAAATACAGCCAGATGCCGACCGCGATCGCCAGCACCGGAAACGCGAGCGTCAGCACCTTGCCCTGGTGAATGGCGATCAGCGCGGCGGTCAACGTCCACAGCCCGGCCTGCCCGACCCAGTGCTTCGGTTCGGGTAACCGGCTGCGGTTGCGCGACGGTGCGCGTTCGGCGGTAATCGTACTCATCGATCCGCTCTCACCGCGACGACGGGCGCGAATCCGCGAGCGGCATCGCGAGACCGGCGGCCGCCGGCGTGCGACGCCGGCGCAGCAGGTCGCGTGTGATCCGCACGTGCTGCTCGGCGAACGCCTGCGTGGTCAGGTCGCGCTCGCGCAGGCACGCGGCCGCGGCACGCGCGCATTCGAGCGCGGCGGCCGGATCGGCCACGAAGCGATCGGCGGCCTGGCGCATCGCCGCTGCGTCGAACGCCGGCACGTAGGCGGCCGTGTCGTGCGGGAAGTAGTCGCTGAGGCCGCCCACGTCGGACACGATCATCGGCTTGCCGACCGCCGCCGCCTCGAGCATCACGGTGATGCCCGACGCATGGAAGTTCGGCCGCAGCGGCACGACGATCACGTCGGCCCATGCGTACAGCTCGTGCTGCTTCGCGAGGCCCGATGCCGAGCCGATCTTCACGTTCGGCGCATGCCACTCGCGCGGCACGCGGCGGCGCGTCGCGAGCCGCACGTCGTAGCGCTCGTCGCCGCCGAACGCGGCGAGGAACGTGCGCCAGTCGCGGTCGCGGTCGTTGCCGATCGCGGCGATCCGCAGCGGCCGGTTCGGCTTCCATTGCCGCGGTTCGGCCGGCGGGAAGTCCTGCGTGTTCAGCCCGTAGTAGACGAACTCGGCTTCGCGCCCGAGATAGCGGCGGCACAGCTCGGCGTTGTCGCGGGCGAGCGTCGTCAGCGCGTCGGCGCGCGCGAGCAGCTTGCGGTACAGCCAGCGGCGCGGGCCGCCGAAGGTGTTCCACTTGTCGAACAGCCACACGCTCTGCGCGAGCAGCAGCGGGCGCTTGCCCTGCGCGCCGGCGAGCTTCAGGACCAGCGCGGCGGCGAGGTGCTCCTGCTCGGTGTGCGTCCAGATCACGTCCGTGCTCAGCAGCGCGGCGCGATTGCGCCATGCGTGCACGACGTCGAAGCCGAGCGCCGCCTTCAGCGCACGGCGCGCGAGGCTCGCGACGCGGTTCTCGCGGCGGTCCTGCGAATAGGTCAGCCGGAATTCGTCGGATTCCGCGTGGTGATAGCCGTACAGGCAGCCGATGTTCTCGCCTTGTCGATAGGTACGCGGATCGGCACCGTAAAACAGGTGAACGTGAACCTTCGTCGAAGTCATGTCAGCCTCCGCCAGGCCGTCGGATGCACCGACGGGCAAGCTTCAGGGAGCTGGAGGGGCTGCGCCCCTCCAAGCGAATCAAGTGAGCGCGGGAGTCGGACCATTTCATGCCCTTCGCGGGTGGCCGTGCATCGTGCGCGCGGCCCGTTCAAGACGTCACCGGCGGCATCGCCGCACGGTGGGGGGCAAGATTCGCGCGGCGCGCCTCGCGCGCGCCGCGGCGCACCGCGCGCCAGTGGTCGCGCACGCGGTCGCGCCGCGCGGTGTGCAGCGACAGCAGCACGTGCGCGAAACCCGGGTAGACGCGCGTGCCGACCAGCGTCCACCACCACCACGCGATCTCGCGCCGCAGCGGCGGCAGATGCTCGCGCAGGATCAGGTGCAGGTTGTACGCGCCGTTGCTGATCGCATTCAGCGACGCGGCGTCGCGCCGGTCGTCGTCGAAACGCTCGGCCGGAAAATGGTCGACCGCGATCGCCGGGTCGTAGACGAGCTTCCAGCCGTCGCGCTGCACGTGCATGCTGAAACCCATGTCGTTGTGCACCTGCGCACCGGCGCCGCGCAGCCGCGTGTCGAAGCGCAGCCGCTCGATCGCGGCACGGCGGTAGCTCATGTTCGCGCCCTTGAGCATGTCGACTTCGCGCGCGCCGCCGACGCCCAGGTGATGGTTGCCGACGATCTTGCCGGACAGTGTGAGCTGGCCGACGAGTTCGCGCGATTCGTCGAGCACGCGACCCTTCTCGTGCACCCAGTCGCGGCCGCCCACCGCGCCGACGCGCGGGTCGGCGAGGAACACGGCCTCGATGCGCGCGAGCCAGTCGGCGTGCGGCGCCGCGTCGTCGTCGGTGATCGCGACGATGTCGCCATGCGCCGAGTCGAGCCCCTTGTTCAGCGCGGCGACCTGCCCCGGCACGTCGACCGGCACGATCCGCAGCGGCAGCGCGCCGCCGACCGACGGATCGGCGAGGCGCTCGTGCGTGGCATCGTCCTCCGGGCGCGCGACGACGATCACCTCGTCGGGCAGCCGCGCCTGGCGCTGCAGCGCCAGCAGGCAGCGCGCGAGGTCGGCGGGACGCCGGTAGGTCGGAACGAGCACGGAAATTTTCATCGAAAGTTCTCCAGTCGGCCGGGCCGATGCGGCTCGCGCCGGCCCGGTTTCGTGCAATGCGGTCAGGCGCTCAGGTATTCGTGGACGGCCGCATAACCGCGGCCGTAGCCGCGTGCCTTCGGCGGCACGCCGTTGAAGATCCCGCCTTCCAGATCGACGCCCGCGGTGCGCAGGCGCTTGATCGCGTCGGCGATCTCGCCTTCGGTATGCATGCCCGAGCGCAGCACCAGGAAGGTCGCGCCGGCCATGCGGCCGATGATGGTCGCGTCGGTCACCGCCAGCACCGGCGGCGAGTCGATCAGCACGACGTCGTAGCGCTTGCCGAGCCCTTCCAGGTATTGCGGCAGACGGGCCGACATCAGCAGTTCCGACGGGTTCGGCGGGCGCGTGCCGGCCGAGATGAACGACAGGCCCTGCACCGGCGTCTCGCGGATCGCGTCCTCGAGCGACGACTGGTCGCTCAGCAGCTCGGACAGGCCCGGCTGCGCGGTGAGGCCGAAGTAGCGGTCGAGCATGCCGCGCCGCATGTCGGCGTCGACCAGCAGCACACGCTTGCCGGAATGCGCGAGCAGCACCGCGAGGTTGACCGTCAGGAAGCTCTTGCCGATGCCCGGCGTCGGGCCGGTCAGCACGACCACGCGGTTCTTCGCGTCCATCATCGCGAACTGCATCGCGGTGCGCAGGCTGCGCATGCTTTCGACGCTCAGGTCCTTCGGACGCAGGCTCGCGAGGATCGGCCGCGCGCGGCCGCCGCCCTTCTCGGCCATGGCGTCGAGCTTCACCTGCTCGGCGCTTTGCGGCACCAGCCCGTACAGCGGCAGGTTGAACGTGCGCTCGACGCGGTCCGGATCCTCGATGCCCTGGAACAGGTTGCGACGCAGGAACACGATGCCGGTGCCGAGGATCAGCCCGAGGAACACCGCCGCCGACAGGATCAGCACCTTCTTCGGCTTGACCGGATCGCCCGGGCGCAGCGCCGAATCGACGAGGTGGATGTTGCCGCCCGTGCCGGCCTTCTGCACCGACAGCTCCTGCACGCGGTTCAGCAGCAGCACGTAGATGTCCTCGGCCACCTTCGCGTCACGCTGGAGCTGGACGGCCTTCACTTCGGTGGCCGGCAGGCTGCGGAAGCGGTTGCTGAACTTGTCCTTCTCGCCCTGCAGTTCCGCGAGCTGCTGCTTCGCGGCGATCACCATCGGGTGCGAATCGGTGAAGCGCTGCGCGAGCGACGCGAGCTGCAGGCGCTGCGCGGCGATCTGCTGCTCGTACTGCACGCTGCCTTCGAGGTAGACCTTCGCCTCGTCGCTCGCGTTGATCGAGCCGGACGTGCGCTGGTACTGCGTCAGTGCGGCTTCCGCGCGCTCGAGGTCGGACTTCAGGCGCGGTTCCTCGCCCTTCAGGAAGTCGAGCATCTTGGTCGCTTCGGCCTGCTTCGCGATCACGTGCTGGTTCAGGTACGACTGCGCGAGCGCGTTCGCGATCGCGGCGGTCTGGTCCGGGTCCTTGCCTTCGAGCGAGATCTGGACGACGCCCGTCTGCTTGCCCTGCTCGGACACCTGGATGCCCGACTGGAAGCCGGTGATCGCATCGAGATCGTTGTAGCGGACCACCGTGAATTGCGTGCCCGGACGCGCGACGAGCTTCTGCACGAGCAGCGTCACGCCGCCTGCCTGCTCCGATTCGCCGACACGGCCCGACAGAAGACGGTTGCCGTTCTGGTCGACCAGCGTGTAGGTGCCGTTCGGGCCGGCCGTCAGCGTCAGCTTCTTGCCTTCGAGCGCGGGCACGACGTTGATCGTGTCGATGTCGGCGACTTCGCCGCCCCATGCGTACGAGCGCAGGCCGAACCACGCACGCGCCGGTTCGCCCGGCGTCGCGACGCGCGCGGCCAGGCTGCCGAGCACCGGCAGCGTCTTCGGCGCGACCGAGAAGTTCAGCTTGAACTGCTCGACGACCGGCGCGACGACGCCGCGGCTCTTGATGATCTCGATTTCCGCTTCGGTCGGCGCCTGCTGCGGACCGCTGTTGATCATCGCGCCCGTCTGCGTCTGGGTGAGCGCCTGCGACGTGTTGTCGTTGCCCTCGACCCGCACGTGCACGTCGGCCTGATAGACCGGCTTCGCGATGTAGCAGTACAGGCCGGCCATCGCGATGACGGTCACCGCGATGCCGAGCAGCAGCCAGATGTCGTCCATGAGCACCTGGAGCAGCTGGCCGAGGACGACGTCCTCTTCCTCGGTTTTCGCGGTCAGATCCGCGTAGGAGTGTTTCGCTTGCGTGTTCACCATTCGTTCCCGCTTGAGTGGTGCCGGGGGGCAGGCGCCGCCCCGGCGGGCTATCAGCGCGTGATTTGCCGCATGTAGAAGATCGTCTGGATCGTCGGCAACACCTGCTGCAGCACGCGGTTGAACTGCACCGAGCCGGCCGTGCTGACGTAGACGACGTCGAGCGGCTGGAGCGGGAAGCGGCTCGACAGCATCAGCGCATCCGGCTGCGTCATGTCGAGGCGGAACACTTCCGGCTTCGTCGGGTTGTCGCGCATGCCGCGCATCACGTAGATCTTGCGCGGGTTCGCATCGGTGTCGAGGATGCCGCCGCCGGCCGTCAGCGCGTCGGCGATGGTCAGCTTGCCCTTGAGCATCGGCACGGTGACCGGCGTCTTGACCTCGCCCATGATGAACACGCGGCTGTCGCTGCGGTCCGGCACGTTGACGATGTCGCCCGGCTGCAGCATCACGTTCTGCTTCACTTCGCCGCGATCGAGCACGCCGTTCGCGTCGAGCGTGTAGAGCTTGCCGTCGCGCGTCAGGCGCACGCGCTGCAGGTCGGCCTCGTTGGTCGAACCGCCCGAGCGCGAGATCGCGTCGACGAGCGTCAGCGGCACGTCGCTCACCGCGAGCGGGCCCGGCTGCTTCACCTCGCCCGTCACCTGCACCTTCTGGCTGCGGAACGACAGCACGCGCACGTCGAGCTGCGGATTCTTCACATAGCGCGCGAGGGTCGATGCCATCTGCTCGCGGATCTGCGCGACCGTCTTGCCCGCCACGCGGATGCGGCCGACGAACGGGAAGAAGATCGTGCCGTCGGCGGCGACGGTCTGGCCGTACGGATCGGCCTGGCCCGGCAGCGCGGTCGTATACGGCTGCTGCAGCGCGCCCGCGACCGACTGCGTCGTGTTGCCGCCGCTCGAGAACGACTGGCCCTGCGGCGTCGTCAGCTCGGGGTGATCCCACACCGTGACGCCGAGGATGTCCTGCGGACCGACGCGGTACACGTACTCCGACGGATCGGTGTATCGGCCCGGCGGCAGCGGATGCTCGACCTGCTGCTTCTGCAGCTGATCCATCACCAGCTTCGCGTCGATGTAATGAACCGGATAGGTTTCGGCCTGCCCTTGCCGGCCTTCGTCCTTCAGGTTCGACGAGTCGAGATAGTTGCCGGGCGCGCTCGCGCAGGCCGACAGGAATGTCGTCATCGCGACGGCGAGCGCCAGCGGGCGCATGGGACGTTTCAGCATAGTTTTTGCAGCCATCCTTGAACCAGACGTTCGATCAATGAGTAGCTCTCGCGATAGTCGGCCTCGGGGCCGCCATGCGGATCCGCGATCTCGGCGTCCTCCCACTTGCCCAGCAGGTGGACCTTGCCGCGCGCGAACGGATCGACCGCCTCGACGGCCTTGATCTGTTCGCGCTCGCTGACGAGAATCAGGTCGGCGTCGCGCACGATCCGGCGCGACAGCCGCCGCGAACGGTGCGTCGTCGCATCGACGCCGCGCTCGGCGAGAAGTTGGCGCATCACCGGATCGATGCCGTCGCCGTCGTTGGCACGCACGCCGGCGGAGTGGAACGTCACGCGCGGGCCGCCACGCGACGCCGCGTGCGACTTGAACAGCAGTTCCGCCGCCGGGCTGCGGCAGACGTTCGCGTGACAGACGATCAGGATGTTGCGGAACATGGCGTCTCGATTCGGTAACGGGTAACGACGGGTAACGGCAACGCGCCGGTTACGCGTTCGCGCGCGCGGCGCCCGGCACGCGCGCGGCGACGGCCTGGCGCGAGCCGGGGCGGCCGATCGGGTGGTATTCGATGCCCTGCTCGCTCATCGTCTCCGGCTCGTACAGGTTGCGGCCGTCGAAGATGACCGGCGACTTCCACAGGCGGCCGAGCGCGACGAAATCCGGGCTCTTGAATGCCTTCCATTCGGTGACGATCACGAGCGCATCGGCGTCGCGTGCGGCCTGCGCCTCGTCGTCGACGAAGCTGAGGCGCTCGAGCCAGCTCGGGTGGTCCGCGAGATCGAGCGCGAGCACGCGGCGCGCTTCCTGCTGCGCGACCGGGTCGTACGCGGCGATGCGCGCGCCGCGCGACAGCAACTCGGCGATCAGCTCGCGGCTCGGCGCTTCGCGCATGTCGTCGGTGTTCGGCTTGAACGCGAGACCCCAGATCGCGAACGTGCGACCGGTCAGGTCCTCGCCGAAGCGCGCGACGATCTTGTCGGCCAGCACGCGCTTTTGCGTCGCGTTGACCGACGACACGGCCTTCAGGATCTGCAGCGCCTGGCCGTGCTCGTCGGCGGTGCGGATCAGCGCCTCGACGTCCTTCGGGAAGCACGAGCCGCCATAGCCGCAGCCCGCGTACAGGAAGTGATAGCCGATGCGCGGATCGGAGCCGATCCCGCGGCGCACGGCCTCGATGTCGGCGCCGAAGCGGTCGGCCAGGTTCGCGAGCTCGTTCATGAACGAGATGCGCGTCGCGAGCATCGCGTTCGCCGCGTATTTCGTGAATTCGGCCGAGCGCACGTCCATGTACAGCGTGCGTTCGTGGTTGCGGTTGAACGGCGCGTAGAGCTTCTTCATCAGCTCGCGCGCGCGTTCGCCCGGCACGTCGTCGTCGCAGCCGATCACGATGCGGTCCGGCCGCGTGAAATCGTCGACCGCCGCGCCTTCCTTCAGGAATTCCGGATTCGACACGACCGAGAACATCGGCGCGTCGCCGCCGCGCTTCGCGAGTTCCTCGGCGACCGCCGCACGCACGCGCTCGGCCGTGCCGACCGGCACCGTCGACTTGTCGACGATCACCTTGAAGCCTTTCATATAGCGGCCGATGTTGCGCGCCGCCGCGAGCACGTACTGCAGGTCGGCCGAGCCGTCCTCGTCGGGCGGCGTGCCGACCGCGATGAACTGCACGTCGCCGTGCGCGACCGCGGCCTCGATGTCGGTCGAGAAGCGCAGGCGGCCGGCCGCGCGATTGCGCGCGATGACTTCCTTGAGGCCCGGCTCGTGGATCGGCACGCCGCCGTTGTTCAGGACGTCGATCTTCGCCAGATCGACGTCGAGGCAGAACACGTCGTGCCCGATGTCGGCGAGACAGGCGCCGGTGACAAGACCTACGTAACCGCTGCCGATGATAGTCAGATTCATGATGTGTCGGACCTCGTGACCAATGATTCGAAATTCGTGAAACCGGGGTGTCCGCGCGCGTTGCGCGTCAGTAAGCGTTGCTGCCGGTGAAGCCTTTCCAGAGCGTCAGCACGACGATCTTGATGTCGAGCCAGAACGACCAGTTCTGCATGTAGTACAGATCGAGCTTCACGCGTCCCATCATCTTCTCGATCTGGTCGGTCTCGCCGCGAAAGCCGTTGATCTGCGCCCAGCCGGTGATGCCCGGCTTGATCCGGTAGCGGAACATGTAGCCCTTCACCAGATCCTTGTAGATGTCGTCGTGCGCGAGCGCATGGGGCCGCGGGCCGACGACCGACATCTCGCCCTTCAGCACGTTGATGAACTGCGGTAGTTCGTCGAGGCTCGTGCGGCGCAGGAACCGCCCGACCGGCGTCACGCGCGTGTCGTTCTTGGTCGCCTGCGTGACCTGTCCCGCGACTTCGTGATGCACTTTCATCGAGCGGAACTTGTAGATCTCGAACTCGTGCCCGTCGATGCCCTTGCGCTTCTGGCGGAAGAACACCGGCCCGCGCGACGTGAGCTTGATCAGGCACGCGATCAGCACCATCACCGGCGCGAGCGCCGTGAGCGCCGCCAGCGCGAACAGCCGGTCGAACACGAACTTCGGCAGGATCCGCACGTCGGTGATCGGCGACGCCGCGAGGTTGATCGCCGGTACGCCGAGCACCTCGACCACTTCCTGGTTGAAGAACGACAGCGTGCGCACGTCCGGGATGAAACGGATATTCACGAAGTCGTGGCGGAACACCGTCACGATCTGGTGAATCCGGCGCTCCTCCGTGATCGGCAGCGTGAGCCACAGCTCGCTGATCGCGCGGCTGCGCACCAGCCACACCAGCGATTCGAACTGCCGCTCGATGCGCACGTCGTCGAGCGCGACTTCGCCCGGCGCTTCGCTTTCGTCGTATACGCACACCGGGTTGAAGCCCGCTTCCGGCCGCGAGCGCATCTGCGCGATCAGCCGCCGCGCCGCCGGCGTGCCGCCGACGATCGCGACCGCCTTCAGGTTGTAGCCGCCGCGGCGCAGTTGTCGCAGCACGACGTGCACGCAGGTCTTCGAGCCGGCGAGCAGCGCCATCGTCACGACTGCCCAGTAACCCAGCCACAGCCGCGACAGGTCGCCCGACTGGTGAAAGCTGAAGCTCATCAGGATGCCCGCGAGCTCGACCACCAGCCACGCGAACGCCACGCGCCCCACCAGCCCGACGAGACGCTTGCCGCGCCACGACTGGTAGATGCCGATGGCCGGAAAGAACACGACCACCAGCAGGCAGTCGAACAGCACCGTCGTGCGCTGCAGGTCGTTGAGCCAGATGCTGCCGCCGTGCAGCGCGGCGGCGATCAACGCCCCCAACACGACCATCGCGATATCGATGACTCTCGCCAGCACGCTCAACATGTCCGCTTCCTCTTTGAACAGGCGTTTGCCGAACAGCTCCTCGTGCAGCCCGTGCCGCACCTTCGATTCAAACGTTGCATGACGCTATTGAAGCGGTAAGAAAATCCCTTCTCAAGCGCACAAGTATTTCGAAAAATAATCGGAAATTCTTGCCGCGACATTCTCGAATTAATTCGGCACGTTTTCCCGAATCGATCGTGAATCGGGATTTTTTCGGAAACTTTACGGTTCCCGGCATCCCTTTACGGGAAAGGACTCCAGCGCGCTCACCCGAATTATTTTTTATTTTTTTATTTGCAGCGGATGCTATCGCGGAAAATTTTCCCGGATCCGTGCGCGACGAATATCTTGCAAAAGGTCCGGTTTTATTGTCGATTTACTTCATGCTACAAACAGGCACTGACTTCAATCGAGGAGAGTGTCATCATGAATGCTCCGGCCGTGGCAGCCGATACGCGCCCTTCTTCTTCCGCCGCCAGCGACGCCAGCCTGCGCGTCGCGGTGCAGCCGGTGATCCTTGCCGGCGGTTCGGGCACGCGTCTGTGGCCGATGTCGCGCGAACACTATCCGAAGCAGCTGATCGGCCTGCTCGGCGAGCATTCGCTGCTGCAATCCACCGCGCTGCGGCTCGACGGCCTCGCGACCGGTCATCCGCTGAACGACGACGTGCTGATCGTGTGCGGCGAGGATCACCGCTTCACGACCGCCGAGCAACTGCGCCTGACCGGCAAGCGTGCGTCGATCATGCTCGAGCCGCTCGGCCGCGACACCGCGCCCGCGCTGACGCTCGCCGCGCTGCGGATCGTCGCCGGCGGCGGCGATGCCGTGATGACCGTGATGCCGGCCGACCACGCGGTGGCCGACCAGCCGCGCTTTCATGCGGCCGTCGCGGCCGGCGTGCACTGCGCGGCCCAGGGCAAGATCGCGACGATGGGCATCGTGCCGGGCCGCGCCGAGACCGGCTACGGCTACATCCGCGTCGGCGCGCCGCTCGGCGATGCCGGCACCGGCAACCTCGACGTGCGCCGTCTCGACCGCTTCGTCGAAAAGCCGCATCTCGAACTCGCGCAGCAGTACGTCGCCTCCGGCGAATACTGGTGGAACAGCGGGATCTTCATCGTGCGCGCGTCGGTGTGGCTGAACGCGATCCGCCAGCTCGAACCCGAGATCCTCGCGGCCTGCGAGCAGGCCGTCGCACGCGGCAAGGACGACGGCGACTTCTTCCGCGTCGACCGCGACGCGTTCGCGTCCTCGCCGTCGAACTCGATCGACTACGCGGTGATGGAGCGGCTCGTGAACCTGCCGCAGCTGTGCGAAAGCGTCGTCGTGCCGCTCGACGCAGGCTGGTCGGACGTCGGCTCGTGGGACGCGATCTGGCAGATCCTGCCGAAGGACGATGCCGAGAACGTCGGCCGCGGCCACGTGCTGTTCGAGAATGCCGAATCGACCTTCGCGCATTCGGAAAGCCGGCTCGTCGCATGTGTCGGCACGCAGAATCTCGTCGTCGTCGAAACGCCCGACGCCGTGCTCGTCGCCGACAAGTCCTGCGTGCAGGACGTGAAGAAAATCGTCGGGCGCATCAAGGCCGAACGCGGCGCGGAAGCGACCGATCACCGCAAGGTCCATCGCCCGTGGGGGCACTACGACTCGGTCGACACGGGCGAGCGCTTCCAGGTCAAACGCATCGTCGTGAAGCCGGGCGCGCGACTGTCGCTGCAGATGCACCACCACCGCGCCGAGCACTGGATCGTCGTGCGCGGCACCGCGCGCATCACGCGCGGCGACGAAACCTTCCTGCTGTCCGAGAACGAATCGACGTACATCCCGCTCGGCGTGTCGCACCGTCTCGAGAATCCGGGCAAGATGCCGCTCGAGCTGATCGAAGTGCAGTCGGGCGCGTATCTCGGCGAGGACGACATCGTCCGCTTCGACGATACCTACGGACGCCAGTGACGCAATGCCTGCCGGGCGCGCCGTCGCGGCGGTGCGCCCGGCATCACGGGCAATGGAAGCGACAAAAAACAACGCGCGGGCGCCGTGACACACGACGGCCCGCGCGTTTTCTTTTCGTGCGGACGACGATCAACCTACACGGTACGCGTATTCGCGGCGGTCCGACTGCACCGAGTCGTTGCGGCTCTCGGACAGCGCGCCCGCGCGACGCTCGGCGATGAAGCGCTTGATGTCCGACTCGGCCCGCGCCAGCGCGGACAGGCCGGCCAGCACCTCGCTTTGCGGCGCACGCACCGGTTCGTCGCTCGCACCGTGGCGATCGATCCACTGACGCGCCCAGTCGAGCGCGTACTGCTCGGCTTCCTCCGCATCGGTGAAGCGCGGGCCGATCAGGCCCGAGCGCTCGACGCGCCGATCGTCCTGCATGATCTCGGCCCATGCGCGATACATCAGGTTCTGCACCGGCTGCGCACTGCCGCAGATCGTATAGCCGCGGTATTCATCGACTTGCGGCTCGGCCGCGGCAAAGCTCGCGGCGGACGGACGCCCGTGGCGCAGCCCCGCGGGCTGAGCGCCCGGGACCGCGAACGACGCTCCGGACGACGCGTGCGCTGCGTCGTTCGGCATCGCGGACAGCGTCGCGCCCTCGCCATCCCAAACGTTTGCGTGCGCGACCGGCAGTTGCCACGACTCGGGGTTCTGCCAGAACACGCCGCGCAGACGATCGTTGTCGGGCGCCGGCTCCGCACGGCATGCCGGCGCGACCGGCGCCGGCGGCGGCGGCACATACGCGAACGTGCGCCCGCTGAACTGGGTCAGCACGTCGATCATCTGCAGCAGCGTGCCGTTCGCGAGCCACTCCTCGTAGCGGCGGCGGCACGTCGGCCCGGACGGATAGCGCCCGGGCAGTTTGGACCACGCTTCACCGGTCGTCAGGATCCAGAGGACCGCGTTGGCGACGACGCGCGGTTCCGCGCGTGGACGGCCTCGACGGTTCAGCCGAATCGGCTCGTCGGCGATCAGCGTTGAAAGACGAAACCACTCTTCATCGTTAAGCTCATCGAAGAACATAGTTGTTTCTCCACACAGCCAGGCCGGGGCTGCGATTGTCGGCGCCGCCGTCACGCATCGCGTCACGGGGCGGCCCGGTTGCACATTATGGTTATCCGCTTGTTGTGCATGCCGGCGCGACACCGCACTTTCACGGTGCCGCCATTCCCGGCAATGGCGCACAAATCACGGTCTCACTCCAATGTGGGAATTTTTGTGCACGAAGCATACCATCCTCAGGGTTTATCTCAATATGACAATGACTTAATGTTACGCACTGAAACAACCTGCCATGGATGCGCAATCCATTTACCGTTGAATTTTTTTACGCGATCGTTATGCGCAACGCTGGGAAGCCACGTCTGGCGGGGCTCTGCGGGGTGCGGCCGCACCCCGATCGGCAAGCGATCCGCCATGTTCCGACCCTTGCCGGCAACCACCCCGCGAATGCCCGGCCAAAATCGGTAAATCAGGGAAAATTTCGTAACAAGATATTCACGGATCGGTAAATCATTCAAATTGCCTTGAACCGAAATTTCTCCGTGCACAATCTTTTTATTGTTCCTCGGCGAGTAATGAAAGCGATCGGACAGGCGATGCACATTGTTTCCCGGCATGCAAGCGTGGACGGGCCTGTTACATCTTCGGCGGTAATGGGCAGGCGACAGCGGCGGGCGCGACGGTCGGGCGCTGCGTTTCGCGGCCGGACGACGTGCGATCCGCGCGATATGGAGCGCGGCGCCCGGCCGCGCGTCAGCGCAGATCGCCGGCCAGCGACGCGGCCACGTCCGCCGCGATGCGTTGCGGCGACACCGTATAGGCCGGGTGATCGCAGCCGATCGACAGCGTCGCGCCGTCCTTGAGCGCCGCGCGCATCGGCCCGCTCAGTTCGAAGCGCACGAAATGCACGGCCGAGGTCTTCTCCGCGTTGTCGCGGTCGAGATCCTCGTCGGCGATCGCATAGACGTCAGGGTGCCCGTCGACCCGCAGGTACACGCGATCCTCGACGCCGATCAGCCGCGCGAGCGCCGCGCGCCGCTCGGCTTCGTGCTCGTATTCGATCTGCAGCGTCGCCTTCAGGTTGGTGCCGTCGGGCACGAGCGGCAGATAGGCTTCCAGTTCGCCTTCGATGCCGGCCTCGTCGAAGATCTTCTCGATGTGCAGCATTTCCTGGATCTGGTAGCGGATCGTGGTCTCGTCCTCGAACAGGAGGCGCAGATGGTTGCCGAGCGCCACCGCGCGGCGGCGCTTGTGCGCGACGAGCCGCGCATGTTCGGTCTTGCGGATCTTCGCGTACGCTTCGAGCGTCAGCAGCGAGTCGCGGGTGAGCGTCATGGGATGTCCTCGGATAGCGTCGATGTCGTCGTGAAGCGGCCGGTTCAGATGCCATACGCGCGGCGCAGCAGCGTCAGCGGATGCGCGAGCGGCGCGGCCGGCAACCCTTTCTCGTCGATGCCCTGCACGATGTGATGGCCGGCGAGCGCGCAGTCCGACGACACGAAATCCGGCTTCGGCTCGGCCATCGCCTTGAACACCGGCGCGCCGATCCGCATCGCGTCCGCATGGAAGGCCTTCTTCACGCCGAACGTGCCCGCGTGCCCGGAACAGCGCTCGACGACGTTCACGCGCGTATCCGGCACGAGCGAAAGCGTGTCGGCCGTCTTGCGGCCGATGTTCTGCACGCGCGCGTGGCACGGCACGTGATACGACACGGTGCCGAGGCCCTGCTTGAAATCGGTCTTCAGCAACCCGTCGCGATGCCGCGCGATCACGTACTCGAACGGATCCCAGAATGCATCGGCCACCGCGCGCACGGCTTCGTCGCCGGGGAACATCAGCGGCAGTTCGCTCTTGTACATCAGCACGCAGCTCGGGATCGCGCCGATCAGCGCATAGCCTTCGCGCGCATAGCGCTCCAGCACCGGCATGTTCACGGCCTTCTTCGCGGCGACGCCCGCGAGATTGCCCTGCTCGAGCAGCGGCATCCCGCAGCACGCTTCGCGCGTGACGAGCTCGTACGGGATCTCGTTGTGCGCGAGGATCGCGAGCAGGTCGTGGCCGATGCCCGGCTCGTTGAAGTTCACGTAGCACGTCGCGTAGATCGCGACCTTGCCGGGCGTGCGTTCGCCGTCGCGAACCGGCGGGCCGTCCGAGCGCTTCGCCGCGCGCCGGAACTTGCGCGGTGCGAACTCCGGCAGCCATGCGTTGCGATCGACGCCGAGCGCCGCTTCGAGCGCGTGGCGCGCGGGCGGCGTGCGATTGACCGCGTTCACCGTCTGCGTGACGATCGGAATGCCCGCGAAATGGCCGAGCGCGTCGGTGTTCGACAGCACCTTGTCGCGCAGCGGCGCCTCGCCGCGCTTGTAGCGCGCGGCCTTGCCGCGCAGCATCAGGTGCGGGAAGTCGACGTTCCATGCATGCGGCGGCACGTACGGGCATTTCGTCATGTAGCAGAGGTCGCACAGGTAGCACTGGTCGACGACCTTGCCGAACGCGTCCTTCGGCACTTCCTCGATGTCGCCCGTCGGCGTGTCGTCGACGAGATCGAACAGCGCGGGAAACGCGCCGCACAGCGACACGCAGCGCCGGCAACCGGCGCAGATGTCGAACACGCGCGTCATTTCCGCATCGATCGCGGCCTGGTCGTAGAACGCTTCGGACTGCCAGTCGAGCGGATGCCGGGTCGGGGCTTCGAGACTGCCTTCCTTGTGGGGCATGAGGCGCTCCAGCGTGGCGCGCATGCGCGCGAACGCGCCGCCCGCGCGGCGCGGGCGGCGATCAACGCACGGCCGGCCGCGGGACCTGCCCGGCCGGGCCGTGCGGCCTCGGGGCGACGCCCGCGTCAGTCGACGAGTGCGTCCAGCGCTTTCGTATAGCGGTTCGCGTGGCTGCGTTCGGCCTTCGCGAGCGTCTCGAACCAGTTCGCGATTTCGTCGAAGCCTTCTTCGCGCGCCGTCTTCGCCATGCCCGGATACATGTCGGTGTACTCGTGCGTCTCGCCGGCAATCGCCGATTCGAGGTTCAGCCGCGACGAGCCGAACGGCAGACCCGTCGCCGGATCGCCGACTGCTTCGAGGTATTCGAGGTGACCGTGCGCATGGCCCGTTTCGCCTTCGGCAGTCGAGCGGAACAGCGCGGCGACGTCGTTCTGGCCTTCGACGTCGGCCTTCGAAGCGAAATACAGATAACGCCGGTTCGCTTGCGATTCGCCCGCGAATGCGGCCTTCAGATTCTCTTCGGTCTTGCTGCCCTTGAGTTGAGCCATGTGCGCCTCCGTTCGAGTCGGCGCGGCCGCGTGCGAAGCCGGGCCGATGATGGATATGGGGAACGATGCGTACGCCGGACACGCACGCTTCGTGCCTTTTAATCTAGGCGCTGGCGTTCGCATCCCCCAATAGGCTTTTTCAATCCGTCCGATAGCGGGAAGCGGGAATGAGGGACGGGTGGAGGCGGGGCGCTGGCGTTCGATGCGACGCGCGGTGTACGCACACCGGCGTCGCCCGTCTGCGTCACGCATCCGTCGCGCGCTTCAACAGCAATTCCCTTTCGCGCTCGTTGCGGGTCAATTCCGCCGCGCGGCGGAACTCGACCTTCGCCTCGTCAGCGCGGCCGAGCTTCGCGAGCAGGTCGCCACGCACGCTCGGCAACCAGTGATAGCGCGCGAGCGCCGGATCGTCGCGCAGCACGTCGACGATTTCCAGCGCCGCGGCAGGCCCGAACGCCATCCCCACCGCCACCGCACGGTTCAGCTCGACGACCGGCGACGGCGCGACTTCGGCGAGCGCGTCGTACAGCGCGACGATCTGCCCCCAGTCCGTGTCCGACGCGTGCCGCGCGCGCGCATGACACGCCGCCAGCGCGGCCTGCAACGCATACGGGCCGCGCACGCCGCCGAGCTTCGTCGCCCGCTCGAGCGCGGCGAGCCCGCGCCGGATCAGCAGCGGATCCCAGCGGGAGCGATCCTGGTCGAGCAGCAGCACGGGCCGCCCCTGCGCATCGGTCCGCGCATGCATGCGCGACGCCTGCAGCTCCATCAGCGCGACGAGCCCGAGCACCTCGCTCTCGTCCGGCACGAGCCCGGCCAGCACGCGGCCGAGCCGCAGCGCCTCGTCGCACAGCGCCGGACGCGTCCAGTCGTCGCCCGCGGTCGCCGCATGGCCTTCGTTGAACACGAGATAGATCACTTCGAGCACCGACGCGAGCCGCGCGGGCCGCGCGTCGGCGGCCGGCACCTCGAACGGCACGCGCGCCGCCGAAAGCGTGCGCTTCGCGCGCACGATGCGCTGCGCGATCGTCGGCTCGGGCGACAGGAACGCACGCGCGATCTCGCTCGTGGTCAGCCCGCCGAGCAGCCGCAACGTCAGCGCGACGCGCGCATCGGTCGACAGCACCGGATGGCACGACGTGAAGATCAGCCGCAGCAGGTCGTCGCCGATATCGTCGTCGCGCGCGTCGGCGAGCGCCTCCGCGATGTCGGGGACGACGTGCGCCTCGAGCGCGTCCATTTCATGGCCGAGCTGGTCGCGCTTCGCCGCATGCAGCGACTCCTGCCGCACCCGGTCGAGCGCGCGCCGCTTCACGGCCGTCATCAGCCACGCGGCCGGATTGTCGGGCACGCCGTCGACGGGCCAGTGCTCGAGCGCCGCGACGAGCGTGTCCTGCGCCAGTTCCTCGGCCACGCCGACGTCGCGCACCACGCGCGCGGCGCGCGCGATGATCTTGGGCGCCTCGATCCGCCAGACCGCTTCGATCGCACGGTGAGTCGCCTCACGCGTCACGACGCTTGCCCCTGGGCGGACACATCGAGCGGCATGGCCATCAGCTCCCATGCGTGGCCGTCCGGATCGTCGAACCCGTGGCCGTACATGTTCGGATACTCGCGCGGCGCTTGCGGCGCGGACCCGCCGGCCGCGAGCGCCTTCGCGACGATCGCGTCGACCTCGGCGCGGCTGTCGCACGACAGGCACGACAGCGCTTGCACCTGCGTCGCCGGATCGACGATGGTCTTGCCGGTGAAGGTCTGGAAAAACGGCCGCACGAGCAGCATCGCGAAAATCGTGTCGCTGATCTTGATGCAGGCAGCCTGATCGTTGGTATAGGCCGGTACGACTTCGAAACCGAGTGCCTGGTAGAACGTCTTCGAGCGCGGCAGGTCGGCCACGGGCAGGTTGATGAAAACCATCTTGTGCATGACGGGTGCTCCGGTGAGATTGGCTTGGGGTGGAGTCAGGCGTGGCCGTGCCCGACATTGAGTTCGCGGAACCGCTCGACCGCCTCGCTGGGCGTCAGGTCGTCGAGTTCGAACAGCGGCCGCACCTCGATCTCGCAGTCCATCTCCGCACCGAACGGCGCGGGAAACCGGCGCGTCCATTCGAGCGCCTCGTCGCGCGAGCGCACCTGGATCAGCGTATAGCCGGCAATCAGTTCCTTCGTCTCCGCGAACGGGCCGTCGACCACCGTGCCCTTGCCACCTGAGTAGCGCACGCGCCAGCCGCGCGCGCTCGGCCGCAGGCCGTTCGCATCGAGCAGCACGCCGGCCTTGGCCAGCTCCTCGTGATAGACCGTCATCGCCTCGACCAGCCGGTTGTCCGGCAATGCGTCGGATTCGCTGACGGCGTTCGCCCGGATCATGATCATGAATCGCATCGTTCACTCCTTGTCATCGGTGGAAAGGGGCGTCCGTTCGTCGGCGCCTTATCCCTACGACGGGCGGCAGACTGCCGGATCGACGTACGGCGCGACGAATCCGGGTTAACACCGAGCCGTGGCCGTCACAGGAAGCACGGGCCGACCGCGCGCACTTCGACCGTGCACCATTGCGCGGCCGGGCACTGGCGCGCGATCGCGATCGCTTCCTCGCGCGTGTCGACGTCGACGATGAAGAACCCGCCGACCATTTCCTTCGCCTCGGCGAACGGGCCGTCGACGAGGCGCGTCTCGCCGTCGCGCACCTGCACACGCGTCGCGCGCTCCGAGCGCTCGAGCGACTCGACGCCGCGCAGCACGCCGCGCGCCTTCAGCGTCTGAGCGAAATCGACCATCCGCGCGTACAGCGCCTGCCCCTCCTCGAGCGTGCGTTCGGCGCGCTGGCCGGTCGGTTCGACAATCAACAGCATGTAGGACATGGAACTCTCCAGTGGGGGGCCGTGCGCAAGAAGCGTTCGGATCGCAGGCCGGAATGACACGTCAGATGCGAAGCGTAACAGCCGCGGGCGGCCCTGCCGTCATCGTTGGCCGTTCGACACTGGCCTGATGGCCAATTCGATCGCAGCACGCGATTTTGCCGTCAAGATGCTTGCCCGAACCTTCGAATTTTCTTCCTGTGGAGCACTCCATGTCACGCCTGCCGCCGCCGCTCGCGCTCGCCGCATCGCTCGCCCCGCTTGCCTCGTTTGCCTCGTTTGCCTCGTTTGCCTCGTTTGCCGCATTTGCCGCATTTGCCCTTTCAGCGCCGGCCGCCACCGCCGCCGCCACCGCGCCTCCGGTCAGCGCGGGCTGCGGCGGCCCCACGACGGCAATCGCCGACCTCCGGCATTCCGGCGGCCGGTCGCCGCTGGCCGGGCGCTCCGCGTCGATCGAAGCGATCGTCACCGCGGCATTCGGCGGCGCCGACGGCTTCGGCGGATTCTTCGTCCAGCAGGCGGATGCGCAGCGGCGCCACCGGCCGGGCGTCCCGGAAGGCCTGTTCGTCTACGCGCCGCACGCGCGTGTCCGCCCGGGCGAACGCGTGCACGTCACCGGCAGGATCGAGCAGAAGTACGGCCGCACGCAACTGGCTCTGTCGGGCCGCGTGGCCGTCTGTGCGCGCGGGCAGACCGTCACGCCGGCCGCGCTCGTGCTGCCGGTCGACAGCGAGTCAGTATTCGCCGCGCATGAAGGCATGCGCGTGCGCTTTCCGCAAACGCTGACCGTCAGCGATACCTACGACCTCGGCCGCTACGGCAGCATCGTGCTCAGCCACGGTCGCCTCTACATGCCGACGCACGTGGTGCCGCCGGCCGACGCCGCCGCGCAGGCGGCGGCCAATGCCCGCAACCGCATCGTGCTCGACGACGGTTCGAGCCGCGTGAACCCCGCGACCGCCCGCTATCCGCCGCCTGCGCTGGGCGCCGCCAACACGCTGCGCGCGGGCTACACGGTGCGCGGCGTCGAAGGTGTGCTCGAGCAGCGCTACGGCACGTGGCGAGTGCAGCCCGTGCCGGCGTCGGCGCCGGTCTTCGACGCCGCATCGAATCCGCGGACCGATGCACCGCCGCGGCATCCGCAAGCCGACGTGCGGATCGCGTCGTTCAACGTCTTCAACTATTTCAACGGCGACGGAAGCGGCGGCGGCTTCGACGACCCGGCCAATCGCGGCGCGAAGACGCCCGCCGTCTTCGCCCGCCAGGAAGCGAAGATCGTCGCCGCACTGCGCGCACTGCGCGCCGACGTGATCGGCCTGATGGAAATCGCGAACAACGGCCACGGCCCCGCGAGCGCCGTGCAGCGTCTCGCGGCGCGGCTCGGCGACGGCTGGCGCGCGGTCGACCCCGGCACGGCGCGACTCGGCCGCGATGCGATCGCGGTCGCGTTGCTGTACGACAGCCGGACGATCGAACCCGTCGGGCGCGCCGCGACCGTCGCGCTCGACGGCGGCAATCGCCCACCGCTCGCGCAGACGTTCCGGCGCATCGGCGGCACCCGCGCATTCACGGTCGCGGCCAATCACCTGAAATCGAAGAACTGCCCACGTGCGACCGGCCCGGATCTCGACCAGTCGGACGGTCAGGGCTGCTGGAACGCGACGCGCACGCGTGCGGCCGAACGCATCGCCGCGTGGCTCGCCACGTCGCCGACCGGCGCCCCGGCCGACGGCGTGCTGCTGATCGGCGACCTGAACAGCTACGCGAAGGAGGACCCGCTACGCGCGCTCGAATCGCGCGGCTACACGAACCTCGTCGCCCGCTTCGCCGGCAACGCCGGCTACAGCTACGTATTCCGCGGCGAAGCGGGCAACCTCGATCACGCACTCGCCACGTCGCCGCTCGCCGCGCGCGTGAAGGCCGTGCATGCGTGGCACATCAATGCCGACGAACCGGTCGCACTGCAATCCGTGCCCGATTACAAAACCGCGGCGCAACGGGCGGCCTATTACGCACCCGATGCCTATCGCTCGTCGGATCACGACCCCGTCGTCATCGACCTCGCGTCGGACGAAGGCGCCACCTGAGCCATCGCGGGCACAAACCGTGCTCCATTAAGAGACGGGCGATTAGTGCAATTGCATCAGCATGATGCGTGCAACGGCACTATTTACCTGGCGCATCGGGCGACGCCATATTTACCGGACTTTCACGTCGCGCCAACGGCTTGCTGGTCGCTTCGCCCCAAAGCGCGAAATTTTTTCAACCGCCGCCCCGCCCCATTGCGCGGGGCTTTCCGGGAAATTTGCCGGCGAATTGAAAATTTGTCTCGAAACTCAATTGGCTGATGTGAATCACATTGGTTGCTGGGATTCGTCTTATCTTCAAATTGGCCTGCAAATCAAATCGAAGGAGGATAAACACCATGGCGCTCACCGACTCGATCGAACACAAGCTGGACCGCGGCCTGTCCGACATCCGTCGCACCGGCCGGCGCGTGGGACGCACGACGCGCTCGGCGGCTCGCGACCTGCATGCGGACGTGTCCGACGATCTGCGCGGGCTGGTCGATGAACTGGAAGACCTGCTGAAGAACGACGGCGACGGCGATATCGCCGCGTTGCGCAAGCGCGTGCAGGCGCGGCTCGACGAAGCGCGCAGCACGCTCGACTACGCGTCGGGCACCGCGGTCGCGCGGCTGCGCGATTCGGCCGAACGCGTATCGCAAGCCGTGCACGACAATCCATGGCAGACCGCAGGTGTCGTCGCGGGCCTCGCGTTCGTCGCCGGCCTGCTCCTTTCCCGCCGTTGAACGGGGCGATCACCCCGTCCTTCCTCACCCCGACAACGAAGGAGAAACGCCATGCAGAAGTCCCTCGCCCTGAAAGCCGCCGCCGCCGTCATGCTCGCCAGTCTCGCACTTGCCGGCTGCACCACCACCCCCAACAAACCCGACAACGCGTCGGCCAGCGCGTCGAAACGCGAGTCGATCGACGCGAGCGTGAACGCGACGTTGTCGCGCCTCTATTCGACGGTGCCGGGCTCGCGTGAACTCGTCGCGAAATCGCGCGGCGTGCTCGTGTTCCCGAACGTGCTGCAGGCCGGCCTCATCGTCGGCGGCCAGTCCGGCAACGGCGCGCTGCGCGTCGGCGGCAGCACCGTCGGCTACTACAACACGTCGTCGCTGTCGGTCGGCCTGCAGGCCGGTGCGCAATCGAAGGCGATCGTGTTCCTGTTCATGACGCAGGATGCGCTCGACTCGTTCCGCAAGTCCGAAGGCTGGTCGGCCGGCGCCGACGCCTCCGTCGCGGTCGTGAAGATGGGTGCGAACGGCGCGATCGACTCCAACACGGCCACCGCACCGGTCGAGGTGCTGGTGCTGACCAACGCGGGCCTGATGGGCGATCTGTCGGTCAGCGGCACCAAGGTCACCCGGCTCCACATCTGACGATGCGGCACGGCCCCCGGGCCGGTTCGCTTCCCGGCAACGCCGCGGCCCCGGCCGCGGCGTTTTCTCGTGCGCCGCGCGCGGCGGGTATGATGGCGGCACCTTTGCGGGCATACTGCCGATCGGGCCGCCCTGCCGCGCTGCGCCGCGACATCCGTGACGTTCGCGAGCCGATCGCGCCCGAGGCAACGAAATTCAATCAAACCAGGCATCAATCTGCGCGAACCATCCATGGATAGCGGACACGATCACCAAAAATTCTTCTATTTCCTGCTGTTCGCGGTCACCGTCGGACTGTGCTGGATACTCGCGCCGTTCTCCGGCGCCGTCTTCTGGGGCACCATTCTCGCGATCCTGTTCCAGCCGGTGCAGCGCTGGCTCGCCGCGCGCTTCGGCAAGCGGCGCAACCTGGCCGCGCTCGTGACGATGTCGCTGATCATCCTGATCGTGATCCTGCCGCTCGTGTTCGTCATGGCGACGCTCGTGCAGGAAATCGCGTACGTGTACCAGGAACTGAAGAGCGCGCAGCCGAATTATTCGCAGTACTTCCATGACATCATTCATGCGCTGCCGACGTCGATCCAGAACCTGCTGCAGAAATACGGGCTGACCAACATCCCCGGCATCCAGAAGAAGCTGACCGACGGCGCCGCGCAGATCAGCCAGTTCGCGGCGACCCAGGCGCTCAGCATCGGCCAGAACACGTTCCAGTTCGTCGTCAGCTTCGGCGTGATGCTGTACATGGTGTTCTTCCTGCTGCGCGACGGCGGCGAGATCGGCCGCCGCGTGCGCCGCGCGATGCCGCTCGACGAAGAGCACAAGAACCTGCTGCTCGCGAAGTTCACGACGGTTGTGCGCGCAACCGTGAAGGGCAACATCGCGGTCGCGCTCGTGCAGGGCGCGCTCGGCGGCCTGATCTTCTGGATCCTCGGGATCGAGGGTGTCGTGCTGTGGGGCGCGCTGATGGCGTTCCTGTCGCTCCTGCCGGCGATCGGCGCGAGCCTCGTGTGGGTGCCCGCCGCGCTCTACTTCCTCGCGATCGGCGCGATCTGGAAATGCGTGATCCTCGTCGCGTTCTGCGTCGGCGTGATCGGCCTCGTCGACAACCTGCTGCGCCCGATCCTCGTCGGCAAGGACACGAAGATGCCCGACTGGGTCGTGCTGATCTCGACGCTCGGCGGGATGGCGCTGTTCGGCATCAACGGCTTCGTGATCGGGCCGCTCGTCGCTGCGCTGTTCATGGCGAGCTGGGACATCTACGCGCGCGCCGAACAGGGGGAGTGACGCCGCGCGTCACGGATGACGAATCCTGATCACGACGGGCGCCACGGCGCCCGTTTCCATGTCCGGCCCCGCGATCGTCAGCACGCCGCCATACGGCCCGACACGATGCGCGCGCCCCGCTTCCAGCGGCACGGCTCGATCGTCGCGCGCATCGTGCCAGATTGCGCGAACCGCCGCGCCCGCAGGCTGCGAAAGCGGCTGGCCGTCCGGCCCCACGAGCGCCAGATGCGCACCGGGCAAGCGCCGGCCATGCGCATCGAAGCGGAGTGCCGCCGCGCTCGCGCTGCCCGACGCCCCGAGCGACGGCGTGTCGAATGTCACGTCGTACCGATCGACGAGCGCGCCGGTGAAGCGCACGATGCCAGCCGCGCCCGCGTGCCCGGCCGCACCGGCGCTCGACACTGCGAGCGCGATGCCGATCCCCGCTGCCGCCATCCGCGCCCGGACACCGATGCGCCGCTTCGTTCGATCGCGCGCCGCCGTCGGTGCCGCCCATGTCGTCTTCATCTGCATGTTCCGCCTCCCTTCCCGCTTCTCGCCGCGCAAATGAAAACGGCGGCGTGACGCGCAGGTCACGCCGCCGCTTGCCGGCAATTACTTTAGGGAGAGCGGCCGGAACAATAAATGAGACAAGTCCTAAACTGATACCGGAATATTCGGACTCAATGCGCGCGAGCGCGACGGCTCATGCGTCCGGATCGACGCGCAGCACGAGCTTGCCGCGATGGTCGCCGTCGAACAGGCGGTTCAGCACGTCGGGGGCGTTTTCGAGCCCGTCGGCGACGGTTTCCTCGGCCTTGAGCCGGCCGTCGCGCAGCCATCCCGCGAGCGTCTGCACCGCTTCGCGGCTCTTGCGGTAGTCGAGGATCAGGAAGCCGCGCATCGTGATCCGCTTCGAGATCAGCACGCCGACGTCGTCCGCCGCGCGGCCGCTGTTGTAGTTCGAGATCACGCCGCACAGCGCGACGCGCCCGCCGATCACCATCCGCGACAGCACCGCGCGCATCACCTCGCCGCCGACGTTCTCGAAGTTCACGTGCACGCCGTCCGGCGTCGCCGCCTTCAGCTGCTCACGGAAATCGTCGGCCTTGTAGTCGACGGCCGCGTCGAAGCCGAGCGTCTCGGTCAGGTAGCGGCACTTGTCCGCGCCACCCGCGATGCCCACCACGCGCGCACCGTGGATCTTGCCGATCTGGCCGGCGATCGAGCCGACCGACCCGGCCGCCGCCGACACGACGAGCGTCTCGCCAGGCTGCACCGGCGCGATGTCGGTCAGCCCGTAGTACGCGGTCAGGCCGCTCATCCCGCACGCGCCGAGCAGCGTCGGCAGCGGCAGGCCCGACTGCGCGGGCAGCTTCACGAGTTGCGCGGCCTGGTCGGCCGGCACCCGCGCATAGTCCTGCCAGCCGAGCAGCCCCTGCACGAGATCGCCTTGCGCGAACCCCGCGTGGCGCGACGCGACCACGCGCCCGATGCCGAGCGCACGCATCACTTCGCCGATCGCGACGGGCGGCAGGTATTGCGGCACGTCGCTCATCCACACGCGGTTGGTCGGATCCATCGACAGATACAGCACACGCACGAGCACGTCGCCGTCGGCGAGCGCCGGCACCGGCGTTTCGACGAACGAAAAGTGTTCGCGGCCGACCCGGCCTTCCGGGCGTGTCTTCAGCAGCAGCTGGCGGTTCACGGGTGTCGACACGATGTTCTCCTCCGGTTGTGTTTATCGATGCGCGTCAAACTGCGCACATGCCGCCGTCGATCACGAGTTCGGCGGCCGTCACGAAGCGGCTTTCGTCGGATGCCAGATAGACGGCCGCATGCGCGACGTCGTCCGGTTCGCCGAGCCGGCGCAGCGGAATGCCGCGTGCGAGCTTGCGCGTCGCATCGCGTTCGCCGAGCGACTGGAACAGCGGCTCGACGATCCCCGTGCGAATGAACGCCGGGTGAATCGAGTTGCAGCGCACGTCGAGCTCGCGGCGCGCGCAGTCGATCGCGACCGACTTCGTCAGCGACGCGACCGCGGCCTTCGACGCGTTGTACGCGGTGAAATCCGGCTCGACCTTGAACGCGGCCACCGACGAGATGTTGATGATCGATGCGGGATGGCTCTCGGCCAGATACGACAGCGCATGCTTGCAGCCGAGCACGATGCTCTCGACGTTGACCGCCATCACGCGCCGCCATTCGTCCAGTTCGATCTGCGCGGGCGAGCCGATCGAGCCGACACCCGCGTTGTTGACGAGCACCGACAGCCCGCCCATCGCATCGACCGCCTGCGCGAGCAGCGCTTGCCAGCGCGCTTCGTCGCGGACGTCCTGCGTCGCGGCAAACGCGACCGGCGTCGCGTGGCCCGCGTTGAGTTCGTCGGCGAATGCATCGAGCACCGCCGCGTCGGCAACGTCGGTCAGGAACACGCGCGCGCCCTGCTCGACCATCCGGCGCGCGATCGCGCGGCCGAGGCCGCCGGCGGCGCCCGTGATGTACGCGCACTTGCCTGCGAGGCGCGTGGAAACGATTGTCATGGGACCTGCTCCTGTCGTGAGTCGTCGCGGCGGACCGGTGCCGCGACGGCGGTTGCCGTGCGCCGGCCGACGGCCGCGCGGTATGCGCGAGTATAGCGAGCCGGCCGCACCGGGCCGGACGAATCCGGCGGCCGGCCGCTGCCGGCCCCGCTCGAACGAACGCCAGCGTACGCGATTGCCGCCAATCGATGAAATGAATCTTCGTAATGCCCGGTCATAGACATCACTCATGACCTTCGGATCCGCGGGCGGCGGGACGGGCGGGCGGACGGGCGGACGGGCGGACGGGCGGGCGGGCGGGCACAGCAACAGCACAGCACAGCACAGCACAGCCGATCATCGCCGATGTCGGCTCGATAACGATCGGGAAACGGCTTTTGACAATAACCAAGAAGGAATGGGACGGGACTCGGGGGGCCACCGCCGCGGCGACGACCGCATCCGGCACCGGCGCACCGACGCGCGGCAACGAACAGCCGTCAGAACCCGTCGCCGGACGTGCGCATGAACGCGCAGAACTGCGGGGAATGCGTGTCGATCATCTGCTGGAACGGTGCGCGATGCCCGTACGCGATGCCGGACACGAGGAGCAGGCAGACGGCCGCGATGCGCGGCGAGAACGCGCGCTTGTGCGCCCGCCGGTAGGCGCGCAGGAACACCAGCGCGACCAGCGCGCCGAGCAGCCAGCCGACGACGACTTCCGGGACCGTGTGCGAATGGTCGAACACGCGCGCGACGCCCGTCAGCGCGCCGACGACGAGACCGGCCGCCACGCCCGGCTCCTTGCCCGGACGGAATGCCTGCCACAGCATCGACAGCGCGACGGTCCACACGGACGTCGACAGCATCGTATGGCCGCTGATCACGCGGAAATCGAACTGCGGGATCTCGACCCCGCAGCCCGCATAAAGAATCTTGGTCGCCCCGACCAGGCTCATGCCGGCCGCGAGCAGCACGATCCAGCGCACCGCGAGCCGCCAGTTGGACAGCGCGAGCCAGACGGCGCAGGTCAGCGCGACCGGCAAGGTCAGCGCGGCATCGCCGATGTTGCTGATTTCACTCCACATGACGGACGTCGAACGGCTGGCAAAAGGCGCAGTTTAACGCAGGCGCGCCACGCGCCTGTTTCAGCCTGTGACAAGCTGTATCAGCCCGCGACACCCGTGATCAGCAGCAGGTTCGTGCCGGTTATGACGGCGAACAGTACCCAGGCGGCGGCCTGCATCCCGCGACCGATCGCATGCTCGCCCATCGTGTTGCGATCGCTGACCGACCGGATCAGCGGCCACATCGCGAACGGCAGCTGCAGGCTCAGCAGCACCTGGCTCCAGACGAGCAATTGCCCGACCGAGTTTTCGCCGAGCCACAGCACGCCGATCAGCGCGGGCACCAGTGCGAGCCCGCGCGTGATCAGCCGGCGCTGGTAGCAAGGGATTTTCGTATGCAGGAAGCCGTCCATGATCACCTGGCCGGCGATCGTGCCGGTCAGCGTCGAGCTTTGCCCCGACGCGAGCAGCGCGATGCCGAACAGCAGCGCGGCCGCGCCGCCCGCGATCGGCGTGATCAGCCGGTACGCCTGTTCGATGTCGGTCACGTCGTGCTGGCCGGTCGCATGGAACGCCGCGCCCGCGACGACCAGGATCGCCGCATTGACGAGCATCGCGACGAACAGCGACACGCAGGTGTCGATGCGCACCAGCGCGAGCGTGTCGCGGATCAGGCCGCGCGCGCCGCCGACGACATGGCGCGTCTGCACGACCGACGAATGCAGATACAGGTTGTGCGGCATGATCGTCGCGCCGACGATGCCGAGCGCGAGCACGATCGCGTCCTTGCGGTCATGGCCCGGATTGCCCGGCACGAGCCCCTTCGCGACCGCATGCCAGTCGGGCGGCGTGATCGCGACCTGCGCGACGAAGCAGAACGCCATCGTCGCGATCAACCCGAGCACGATCGCCTCGATCTGCCGGACGCCCTTGCCCTGCAGCCCGAGCACGATCACCGTGTCGAGCGCGGTCAGCACGATCCCCCACGCGAGCGGCACGCCGAGCAGCAGCTTGAACGCGAGCGCGCAGCCGAGCACTTCGGCGATGTCGCACGCGATGATCGACACCTCGGCGGTCACCCACTGCACGATGCGGCCGAAGGTGCCATAGCGGTCGTAGCTGGCCTGCGCGAGATCCTTGCCCGCGACGAGGCCGAGCCGCGCGGCGAGCATCTGCAGGAAGATCGCGGCGAGGCTCGAGAACGCGACGACCCACAGCAGCGAATAGCCGAATTGCGAGCCGGCCTGGATGTCGGTGGCCCAGTTGCCGGGATCCATATAGCCGATCGCGACCAGCAGGCCCGGGCCGAAGAAGCGCTTGAGCTTCATCCAGCGCGACGCGCCGGCGTCGATCGTGATGCTGCCCTTTACTTCCGACGGGCAGAAGGGGGCTGTGGCGGTAGTGGGAAGCAGGGGCATGGAAACCGGGGATCGTGATCGCGACACGGTGATTTTACGTTCATCCGCCCCGCTTTCTCCCGCGCATCGCCGCGCACACCCCGGCTCGCCCGCTCGCCGTCGGCAGTCGCGAGCCGCGGCGCGGGCTGCCGATCGGCCTGCGGGTGCGGCGTCCCGGCACCGTTCGTCAGGATCCGCTCGCGCTCGGCGACGCGAAATTCGGTCGGCGACACCAGCAGGCGCTGGCGAAACAGCTTGGCCAGACGCTCGCCGCTGCCGAAGCCCGTGCGCCGCGCGACCTTGTCGGCCGGCAGCGTCGTGTGGACCAGCATGTGGCAGGCGCGCTCGAGCCGCACGTGCTGCACGAACTCGGTCGGCGTCACGCCGATTTCCTTCTTGAAGCGCCGCAGGAAATTGCGCTCGCTCATCGCGACCGTCTGCGCGACTTCCGCAACCGAAATGCGGTTCGCGCTCTGCGCGCGCAGCCGCTGCACCGACATCCGGATCGACGGGCTCGCGCTCAGTTCGCGAAACGCCCACATCGACTGCGCATAGCGCTGCTCGACCGGCTGCATCAGGTTGCTGGCGATCTCCTGTGCGGCGCTGTCGCCGAGATCGGCGCGGAACATGTCGAGCACGGTCGCAAACACGTCGGCCTCGCCGGCCTGCAGTTCGATCGTGGCCGCCGCACCGCGGGCGCGATCGGTTCGCGCGCGATCGGCTTCCGTCTGCCGCTGCGACGCGGCGAGCGTCGACAGGCCCATCGCATCGACGATCCAGCGCGCATGGCGGCGGATGTCGCTCAGGCGGCGCCGCAACGCATCGTTCCAGTTGATCGACGCGCGCTCACCATGAAGATGAAAGAACGCGTGTGCACGATGGCCATGCTCGTCGCCGAGCGAATCGGCGACGATCTGCACACCGGACGACGACTGCAGCAAGCCCCCCTTTTCGGATACGTACTTCAGCTGGTAATCCGCATTGAACGCGTTCAGGCGATTCGCCAGGTTGAAGGCCTCGCTCAGACGCGCGGCCTCGGCCAAGGAAAACCCCGTACTCAAATAGATTACGACCCACCTCTGATCTGCTGCTTCCACTGGCCAAGCCCCCGGACTGTTTCGACTTCTTTTAATTGCCGTCGAACTGTCAGGCTTATATTTGGTTTGAACACGTGCGACAGGGACGGCTATCTCGAAATATGAAGCGACGGCATCTTAGCCGAACTAGCCGAACGGGTCGTCTCTTTGTCACGAAATGGCCGACCGGGACAGCATGATGGCGGATTTTTACAGGCTATCGCCGACCGATGATCTGGCCGCGCGGAAATGCGCGTGTCGACGGGCGGACTCGGATCGTGACGCCTGCCTCGTATCGCGCATCGGCTCCACGCACGCTCGCGTAGCGGGACGATCGTCATCGGCATGCATCGGACGGCATCGGTCGCCGGTACAACGCGCACCCGCGTTCCGTTGTTCGCGCATCCATTAGAATCGCCCCACCGCCCACCACGCCGCCTTCGTCCGTGCCCGCCGACCATCGTCTCGACCTGAACCTGTTCCGCGTGCTCGATGCGGTCTACGTGCACGGCGGCATCGGCGCGGCCGCCCGTGCGCTGCACCTGACGCAGCCGGCCGTCACGCATGCGCTCAACCGGCTGCGCGCGCATTTCGACGACCCGCTGTTCGTGCGCCAGGGCAACCGCGTCGTGCCGACCGAGCGCACGCGCGCGATCATCGCGGACGTGCAGCTTCACCTCGCCGGCCTGCAGCGCGCCGCGCGCGACCCGGCGGCATTCGACCCGGCGACGCTCGACCTGAGCATCGCGGTCGGCATTCGCGACGTGCTCGAATCGATCGCGCTGCCGCAGATCGTCGCCGCGTTCGCCGGCGCAGCGCCGGGCCTGCGATTCGTGAGCCGCCGCGTCGCGGTGCACGACATCGAACGCGAACTCGCGTCGGGCAATCTCGATCTGGCCGTCGATCGACGCGTGCAGACCGGCCCGCGCATCGTGACCGAGCACCTGCTCGACGATTCGCTCGTCGTCGCGATGCGGCACGATCATCCGTTGGCCGGTGGTCCGCTGCGGCGCGGCGACTATTTCGCCGCGCGGCATGTCGCGGTGTCGTCGCTCGGCGAACCGCAATCGCTCGACGTGCTGCTCGGCAACGACGGGCGCTTCCGTCACATCCAGCTCGTCTGCCAGCATTACTTCGCCGCCTGCCAGATCGCCGCGGCGGGCGACCTGCTGCTGACGCTGCCGCGCACGTATGCGCTGCGCATGGCGGCGATGCTGCCGATCGCAGTGCAGCCGCTGCCGCTGCGGCTCAAGCCGTTTCCGCTGCTCGCGTACTGGCACGAGTCGCGCGAGACCGACCGCGCGCACCAGTGGGTGCGCGAACGCGTCGCCACGCTCGTGCGCCGGAGTGCCGGCGTCGCCGGCTGATCCCGGCGAGCCCCGTCGACGCGCGTGGCGCCCGCGTTTTTCGTCGAGACGGTATGCTGACGGCTCGCACGCCGCGCATCGTCGCGGCCGCCTCTTACCCGCTTACCGGAGACTTGCCATGCCGCTCATCCACGCTGCCGCCACCCTCGCCGCCGACGCGCCCGACTACGTCGTCCAGCTGCAGGCCGGCACGCACGCGCTGACCGGCGACGAAGCGCCGCGCGAAGGCGGACAGGCCCTCGGGCCGGCGCCGTTCGAGTTCGTGCTGGCCGGCCTCGCGCAATGCACGGCCGCGACGCTGCGCATGTACATGCAGCGCAAGACGTGGCCGGCCGCGCGCATCGACGTGCGCACCGAACTGCATGCCGATCGTGAAGGGCAGCAATACGTGCGCCGCGTCGTGACGCTCGACGGCCCGCTCGACGACGCGCAGCGCCAGCGGCTCGCGGAAATCTGCGAGAAGACGCCGGTGACGCTGTTCATCAAGCGCGGCACGCGCATCGAAACGACGCTGAACTGACGGGCGGCGTACCGCGCCGCACGCGATCGCCGCGTCACAAGCAAAACGGGCGGGCCGCGCGCGATGCGCGGCCCGCCCGTTTGCGGATGTCGTCCGGCGCTCAGAGTCCGAGCGCGGACAGGTCCAGCTTGCCGTCCTTCACCGGCGGACACCAGAAATACGCGCCCGTCAGCGGTCGCGTGAAGCGGAACAGGCCGTCGACGATGCCGTCGTCCGCGCCGCTCATCCGGCGCATCTGCACGTCGAACGCGCGGAACGAACGGCCGAACGCGACGAAGTAGAGCCCCGCGCGGCGCGCATCGGACCACGGCGACGAACGGCGCAGCATGAATGCCTCCGGCTCGAAGCTCTCCTGCGCGGTGCGCTTCACGTGCGCGAACTCGGGCGCGTCGTCGAGTTCCTCGTTGTCCGAGCGGCGGCGGCCGATGATGTGATCCATGTCGCCCGACGCAATGCGCTCCATCTGGTCGAAGTCGTGCAGCCATTGCTGAACCGCGACGAAGCTCGAACCGTCGAGCCCCGCGCCCTGCCCCGTGACGACCGACGCGGCCAGCGCGTCGTCGCCGGTCGGGTTCTCGGTGCCGTCCTCGTAACCCGACAGGTCGCGATCGGTCGAATAGCGGAACCCGTCGACCGCGTCCTGCAGCACGAACGCCGGCGCGAGCGCCCGCTCGATCGCCCGCGCGCGCAGCACGAGTGCGCCGCGATCGTCGCCGCGCAGCCAGACCCAGACGTCGGCCGGCGTGATCGGCAGCGTACGGTCGTTCACCGCGAACGCCGGGTATTCGGTGAGCCCCGGAACCGGGCGGCCGAGATGCGCGGCCAGCGCCTGCCCGAAGCCTGCGACCGCGTCGCGCCCGTCGATGAGCTCGCGCAATGCCGCGAGCGCCGCGGCCACATTGACGTTGTTCGAAATCGTGAAAGTGAGGTATCGGGCCGCCGTGTCGATCGGAGCCAGGATGCCTTGCTGAACGTCGCTCATCGTTTCCTCAGGAGTGTATCGGGGTGAATCCGCGGGGCCGCAGCGGCCGGCGCGCAACGGCAGAGTGTAATCGATGCCGCCCGCCGCCCCGTGCGGCACCGCACCGCGGAACACGCACGAAAGAGGGCCAAAACCCCGAATACTAACCGCATCGCTGCTGCAACGCCGTATTCGTCAGACGTTGCGGCGCGTCCGGCTCTGCTGATAAAATTCCTTCACGTCTTTTTCGGCGTCCTTTCAACCGTTCACTTCAGGGAGGTGCAGATGTTCCGAATGCCAGCAACCTTCCCGAACGTGGTCCCACGGCGCGGCTGATCCAGCCCGTCGTCCGCGCCGGCTTCCGGGTGCTCCGCTAACCCGCCCGCCCGCGCAATTTCCCGACAGCCCGTTTCGTTTCGCCCGCGTCGTGCGCGCGGTCCGGCTGTCGCGTTTTCGACGTTCTCCGAACCGGAAAGTCCCGTCGCGCGATGCGCCGGGCAACGATACATGACCAGAAAAACCACCCATCTGGGCGGCCAGGCATTCCAGGCCGTCTTCGGCTTCACGTTCCGCTACTGGCGCAAGCAGCCGGTGCGCATCGCGACGATCACGACGCTGGCGCTGCTCGGCGCGCTTGCCGACGTGCTCACGCCGCTGTTCGCCGGGCGCCTCGTCGATGCGCTGTCGAGCGGCCCGACCGACCGCGCCGCCGCGTGGCATGCGGCCGTCACCGCGTTCGGCACGCTGGCCGCGCTCGGCATCGGCGCGACGCTGCTGCGGCAGGGCGTCTACCTGAACATCATCACGCTCACGCTGAAGATGATGAGCGAGATCGCCGCGGCGTCGTTCCATCGCGTGCAGCGTTTCTCGACCGACTGGCACGCGAACAGCTTCGCGGGATCGACCGTGCGCAAGATCACGCGCGGGATCTGGGCACTCGACCTGCTGAACGACACGGTGCTGATCGCGCTGCTGCCGTCGGTCACGATGCTCGTCGGCGCGACCGTGCTGCTCGGCACGCACTGGCCGGTGATGGGGCTCGTCGTCGGTGCGGGTTCGCTGCTGTACATCTCGGTGACGGTCGCGGTATCGCTCGGCATCGTCGCGCCGGCCGCGCGGCTCGGCAACCTGTGGGACACGCGCATGGGCGGCGCGCTCGCCGACGCCGTGAGCTGCAACGCGGTCGTCAAGGCGTTCGGCGCGGAAACGCGCGAGGAAGCGCGGCTCGATCGCGTGATCGGCAAGTGGCGCCAGCGCACGCGCCGCACGTGGGTGCGCGGCACGTTCAACGGCGGGCTGCAGGGCGCGATGCTCGTCGCGATGCAGGCGGCGATGATCGGCGTCGCGCTGCGGCTGTGGGCGAACGACGAAGCGAGCGTCGGCGACATCGCGTTCTCGCTGACGATGTTCTTCATGCTGCAGGGCTACCTGCGCGACGTCGGCATGCACATCCGCAACCTGCAACGCTCGGTCAACGACATGGAAGAGCTCGTCGCGCTCGAGCGCCAGCCGCTCGGCATCGACGATCGGCCCGGCGCGCCCGCGATCCGGATCGGGCAAGGCGAGATCCGCTTCGAGCACGTGACGTTCCGCTACGGCAACCATCCGGTGCCGCTGTACGACGACTTCTCGATGCGCATCGCGCCCGGCGAACGCGTGGGCCTCGTCGGCCATTCCGGGTCGGGCAAGACGACGTTCATCAAACTGATCCAGCGCCTGTACGACGTGTCGGGCGGCCGCATCACGATCGACGGCCAGGACATCGCGCAAGTGCGGCAGGATTCGCTGCGCAGCCAGATCGCGATCGTCCAGCAGGAACCCGTGCTGTTCCACCGCACGCTCGCGGAGAACATCGCGTATGCGCGCCCCGACGCGAGCCGTGCGGAGATCGAGCGCGCCGCGCGTCTTGCCAGCGCGCACGACTTCATCGTCGCGCTGCCGGACGGCTATGACACGCTCGTCGGCGAGCGCGGGATCAAGCTGTCGGGCGGCGAACGCCAGCGCGTCGCGATCGCGCGAGCGTTCCTCGCCGATGCGCCGATCCTGATCCTCGACGAAGCGACGTCGAGCCTCGACAGCGAAAGCGAGGTGCTGATCCAGCAGGCGATGGAGCGGCTGATGGTCGGGCGCACGACGCTCGTCGTCGCGCACCGGCTGTCGACGGTGCGCGCGCTCGACCGTCTGATCGTGCTCGAGCGCGGCAAGGTGATCGAGGAAGGCAGCCACGACGCGCTGATCCGCATCGACGGCGGGACGTATCGCCGGCTGTTCGAGCGGCAGGCGCTGGAACTCGCGAAGGGCCTGATCGATCCGCCGCGGCGCACGGCGGACGATAATGCCGGGCCGCTTGGGGAGCCGGCGCAAGCCTGATGGCAACCCGATCGCAACCGGACGCGCGGCACACCGCCGCCGCGCCCGGTTGCGCCACACGGTACGTCGATGCGATCGTCAGGAATTCACCAGGCCGTTGCGTGCGTCGTCGATTCCATTCGACGGCGCCACGCGAGCCGCCGTGCGCTGCCCGGCAAACCCGTTGCGAACGAGGCGAGCCGGGATCACTTATCATACCGGCCAGGCAATTTGCGACGAAAGGCGGATCATGTTTACAGGCATTGTTCAGGGTGTTGGCGTCATCAAGGCCATCAAGGATCACGGCGAACTGAGAACGTTCAGCATCGAATTCCCCGAGCGGTTCACCACCGACATCGAGATCGGCGCAAGCGTCTCGGTCGACGGCGTCTGCCTGACCGTGACGACCATCCACTCGCCCGAGCTGATCGACTTCGACGTGATGTTGCCGAGCCTGCGCATCACCACGCTCGCCGACCTCACGACCGGCGCCCGGATCAACGTCGAGCGGGCCGCGAAGGACGGCGCTGAAATCGGCGGACATCCGCTGTCCGGACACGTCGACTTCATGGGAACGATCGCGAACATCGCGTCATCCGAACACAACCGGATGATCCGCATCGGCGTGCCGGCCGATTTCAGGCGCTACGTGTTTGCGAAAGGCTATATCGCGATCAACGGCTGCAGCCTCACCGTGTCGGATGTCAATCGCGAAGAAGGCTGGTTCGACGTCTGGCTGATTCCCGAAACGCGACGCGCGACCACCTTCGATGCGAAGGGCGCCGGCGACAAGGTCAATATCGAGATCGAGCGCGGCACGCAGGTCGTCGTGGATACGATCCGCGAATCGGTCAAGGAAACCCTCGGGGAATTGACCGGCGTCGTCACGACGTTGCTCGCGGAGAAGGGCATCGATATCGAGGAACTGCTCGCGCGGAACGTCACGAAGCTGCCGAAGGCGTAACGGCGAAGAGCGCCGCCGTTCCCGCTGATGCCCGGTATCACCGGGCGTCGGCTTCCGTCGCGATGCGGCCGGCCGCCCCGCACGCCGCCTTACTCCACCTCCACCTGCGCCCCCTTCCCCACCGCCACCCGCTGCGCGCGATAAATCCCCGCGTGTCCGGAAAACAGATAGGCGACCACGCAGGCGACGATCGCATACACGCCGACATCCGCGCCGAACAGTTCGATCGCCATGATCGTCGACGCGATCGGCGTGTTGGCCGCGCCCGCGAACACCGCGACGAAACCGAGCCCCGCCAGCACGGGCACCGGCAGCGCCAGCACCTGTCCGAGCGCGTTGCCCAGCGTCGCGCCGATGTAGAACAGCGGCGTCACTTCGCCGCCCTTGAACCCCGACGCGAGCGTGACGACGGTGAACGCGAACTTGCCCGCGAAATCGTAAGCCGGCAGCGGCCCGTGAAACGCGGCTTCGATCGTCGGGATGCCGAGGCCGAGATACTGCGGCACGTTCAGCACGGTGGCGGCCACCGCGACCAGCAGGCCACCGAGCACCGGCTGCAGCGGCGCATAGCGGATCACGCGGCGGAACCACGCGGTCAGCGCATGCGTCGCGAACGCGAACAGCCGGCCGACGACGCCGAACGCGACACCCGCGACGACCGTCGCGGCCAGCCCCGTCGCCGACACGGCCGGCACGAACGGAATCGCATAAGCGGTGTGATGCACGCCCCACGCGCGGCACACGACATCCGCGACGATCGCCGACGCGACGCAGGTCAGCAGCGCGTCGTACCGTACGCGGCCGATCGCGAGCACCTCGAGCCCGAACACGGCGCCCGCGAGCGGCGTACCGAACACCGACGCGAACCCGGCCGCGATGCCGCCCATCAGCAGCACGCGCCGGTGCTCGCGATCGAGCCGGAACAGGTGCGTGACGCGATCGGCGAGCGCGCCGCCCATCTGCACGGCCGTGCCCTCGCGGCCGGCCGACCCGCCGAACAGGTGCGTGACGACGGTCGCGACGAGCACGAGCGGCGCCATCCGCTTCGGCACCAGCGCCTTCGGGTCGTGAATCTCGTCGATCAGCAGGTTGTTGCCGCGCGCGACCGACTGGCCGAACCGGTGGTAGACCCAGCCGGTCGCCAAACCGGCGGCCGGCAGCCCCCACAGCAGCCAGGGATGCGCGACGCGCGTGCCGGTCGCCCAGTCGAGCGCGATCAGGAACAACGCGGAAGCCGTGCCGGCCAGCGCGCCGAGCAACGCAGAGAGCGCGAGCCAGCGGCACACGTAGCGCACGGTCGCGAAAAAATCGGCAGAAGTCGAGAAAAACATGATTTCCAGATTCGACGGGACATCAAAACCTGGGCGGCAGAATACCGCATGGACGGCCTGCGACCTCCTGACGACCCAGGAACACGCAGGCATCATCAGCCGGGCAAACCGGCGGTTGAGGGCCGAACCGCGCGCGACGCGCCGGGATCGACCGCAGGGAGGCATGCCATCTCCGCAGGCGGCAATTGTACGCGACGCCGCACGGCGCGCGCAATGCGGCCCGCCGGGGCCGCGGCGCGCCGTCAGTCGAGCGGCATGCGCGTCACGCGCGAAATCAGTTGCGGCGCGATCCGGTCGAGCGGCAGGATCGCCGACGCCGCGCCGATCGCTGCGGCCGCCTTCGGCATCCCGTAGACGGCGCTCGTCGCCGCGTCCTGCGCGATCGTGTAGCACCCCTTCGCGCGCATCGCCTTCAGCCCGAGCGCGCCATCGCGCCCCATCCCGGTCAGCAGCACGCCGAGCGCGTCGCCCTCCCAGCCGTCGGCGACGCTGTTGAAGAACACGTCGATCGACGGCCGGTACGGCGTCTCGGCCGGATGCCGCGTATAGCCGAGCACGCCGCGCGGCGAGATGTACAGGTGATCGTTGGTCGCCGCGAGCAGCACCTCGCCCGCCTGCGGCACGCTGCCCTGCCGCGCGACGCGCACGGGCAGCCGCGTATAGCCGTCGAGCCACTCCGCCATGCCGACCGCGAACGCCTGGTCGACGTGCTGGACGATCACGAGCGCAGCCGGAAAATCGGCCGGCAGCGCGCGCAACAGCGCGGTGAGCGCGGTCGGGCCGCCCGCCGACGCGCCGATCGCGATCAGCGTCGGCTGGCCGCGCGCGGGTGCGGGCCCGGGCGGCACGAGCGTCGTGGTCCGGCTTTCGAGCAGCCGGCCGATCTGGTCGATCTTCGCGAGCAGCGGCTGCGGCGCCGCATCCGACGGCAGGCCGAGCGCGAGCGTCGGCGTGTCGACCGCGTCGAGCGCGCCGGCCCCCATCGCCTCGTAGACCGACGACGTGTTCGCGCTGACGCTCGCGGTCACGATCAGGATCGCGCACGGCGCGCGCGCCATGATCTGCCGGGTCGCGGCCACGCCGTCGAGCTTCGGCATCACGAGATCCATCAGCACGAGATCGGGCGGATGCGCGACGCAGAAATCCACTGCCTCGTCGCCATCGGTCGCCACCCACAGCACGCGGTGATCCGTGCGCAGCGCGATCACGCGGCGCAGCGCCTCGACGGCAAGCGGCAGATCGTTGACGATGCCGATGTTCATCCGCGTGCGTCCCCGATCAGGTCGTGCACCGCGTCGAGCAGCGCCTCGTCGTGGAAACTGCTCTTCGCGAGGTAGTAGTCGGCACCGGCATCGAGCCCGCGCCGGCGATCCTCGTCGCGATCCTTGTACGACACGATCATCACCGGCACGCGCTTGAGCGTCGGATCGCCCTTGATCAGCGTGACGAGTTCGATCCCGTCCATGCGCGGCATGTCGACGTCGGTGACGACCAGGTCGAACGCGTCGCTGCGCACCGCATTCCAGCCGTCCATCCCGTCGACCGCGATGGTCACGTCGTAGCCGCGCTTTTCCAGCAGCTTGCGCTCGAGCTCGCGCACCGTCAGCGAATCGTCGACGACGAGCACGCGGCGGCGCCGGTCGGCGAGCGCGAGCTGCCGGTCGCGCGTGAGTTTCGCGAGCTGTCCGCCGCGCACGAGCTTGTCGACGGAGCGGATCAGGTCCTCGACATCGACGATCAGCACCGGGTCGCCGTTCTCGAGCAACGCACCGGCCGCGATGTTCTGGATCTTGTGCAGGCGGCTGTCGAGCGGCTGCACGACGAGCATCCGTTCGCCGAGGAAGCGGTCGACGGCGACACCGTAGAGCTCGGGCTCGCCGCCGACGACCACGACCGCCGTGCTCGCGCGCGCGACGCCGGGCTCGCCGGCATCGAGCAGCTGGTGCGCGGCGACGAGGCCCGCGCGCCGGCCGTCGAACGGAAAATGCGGCTGGCCTTCGAGCACGTCGATGTCGTCGTGCGACAGTTCGAGCGTGCGGCGCACGTGCGCGAGCGGGAACGCGTACGGCTCGCCGCCGACCTCGACCAGCAGGCTGCGGATCACCGACAGCGTGAGCGGCAACTGCAGCACGAAGCGCATGCCCGCGCCGGGCTCGTTGAAGATGCGCACCGCGCCGCGCACGCCGCGCACCATCTCCTGCACCGCGTCGAGGCCGACGCCGCGCCCCGACACGTCGGTCACCGCATCGCGCATCGAGAAGCCCGGCAGCAGCAGGAATTCGAGCAGTTCGGGATCGGACAGCCGCGCGGCCGTCTCGTCGTCGGTCAGGCGCTGGCGCACCACCGCAGCGCGCAACGCATCCATGTCGACGCCCGGCCCGTCGTCGATCACGCTGACGAGCAGCGAGCCGGCGCTATGCCGCGCTTCGAGCGTCACGCTCGCCTCGGCCGGCTTGCCGCGCGCGAGGCGCGCGTCGGGCGCTTCGACACCGTGGTCGATCGCGTTGCGCAGCAGGTGGCCGAGCGGTGCGTCGAGCAGGTCGAGAATGTCGCGGTCGACCTGCGTGCCTTCGCCGACGATCGAGAAGCGCACCTGCTTGCCGAGCGAGCGCGCGAGATCGCGGACGATCCGCGGATACGCGCGCGTCGCGTCGCCGAACGGCCGCATCCGGCACTGCAGCGCCTCGTCGTACAGCTGTTCGGCGATATGCGTGCTGCGCCGCTCGAAGCGGTCGAATTCGTCCATGCGCTCGGCGAGCGAACGCTGCAGGTCGTTGAGCATGTGCCGCACTTCGTTCACCGATGCGAGCACGCCCGCGTCGAGATCGTCGGCAAACTGTTCGTACAACAGATCGAGCGAACGGGCCGCGTCGCGCTGCGCGCGCTTCACGCGCAGCATCGACTCCGCGAACGGCTTGAGCCAGCGCGATTCGACGAGCGACTCGCCGGACAGGCTCAGCAGCCGGTTCAGCGTATCGGCCCGCACGCGGCGCATCGCGCCCGCGCCGGCCGCGCGGCCGGCCTGGACCGGATCGGGCACGGCCGCCGGCAGCGCGAGCGGCGGCACCGCGGCGCCGGCCCCCACGGGCTCGTTCGCGGCGCCGTCGTGCTCGCGAGACGGCACGACGGACGGCGCCGCGGCCGCCGGCGGCGGCGCGAAAGCCGGTGCCGGCATCGCGTGCGCGCCGTCGGCGCCTGTCAGCGCCAGCGCGAACGCCTCGATCTCCGCCGGCGACACGGGCTGCGCCTGCGGATCGGCGACGCGCACCAGCAGGTCGACGCCGGCCAGCAGCACGTCGACATGCGTGGCCGTCAGCGCGATCGTACCGGCCTGCGCCGCGACGAAGCATTCTTCCATGCGCCCCGCGATGTCGACGCCGAGCGGCACGCCGACGATGCGCGCGGCGCCCTTCAGCGAATGTGCGGCGCGCATGCACGCCTCGAGCGCGACGGAGTCGGGCTCGCCCGATTCGAGCGCGAGCAGGCGCTCGGACAGCGCCTGGGTCTGCGTGCGCGTCTCCTCGCGATACAGCTCGAGCAGCGACAGTTGGCTCAGATCGTCATCGCCGCTCATCGCATGCTCCGTGTCACGGCGTCGAACAGCCGATCGTCGTCGAGCAAGCCGATCGACTTGCCGCGCCACGACAGCACGCCGCGCGACAGGCCGGCGCTCGCGCGCCCGACCGTCGCCGGCACGGGCACCCATTCGGATGCGCCGAAGCGCAGCACGCCCTCGACTTCGTCGACCGGAAACACCACCGGCTCGCCGTGATGCGCGGCGACCAGCAGCCGCGTGAAACGGCCGTCCGCGCCACCCTCGCGGCCCTTGCCCGCGTCGAGGCCGAGCAGCGCGCCGATCGAGATCGCGATGCGCAGCGTGCCGCGAATGTTGACCACGCCGCGCACGGCCGAATGGCGACGATGCGGCAGCGAATGAATCGGACGCGTGCCGGCGATCTCGCGCAGCACGCCGATCGGCAGCGCGAGCCATTCGTCGGCGACGCGAAACGCCAGTGCCGCCTGATGCGTATCGTCGTCGCCGTGCGCGCGGGTCGCGTCGAACGCGCTGATCCGCTGCGTCGCGTCGGCCAGCTCGGCGGCGCCGAGCGGGCGTTCGAGCAGTTTCGCCGCGTGATACGCGTAGACCGGGCAGTTCAGGCAGCGCAGGCAATCGGCCAGCCGCTCGCACGAGCGGTCGCCGTGCGTGCCGATCCGGTTCCAGCAATCGTCGACGCCGATCGTCGTGTCGTCAGTGGCAACGGCGTCGCGGTTCATTCGTTCCTCGGTCATCCCGATGTCGGCTCCCAACCCGTACTCTCATTATCCGGCCGAGCGCCGCGCACGCTCGAGCAGCCATTGCGCGCCGGCGCCGTCGCCGCCGACGTCCAGCAAGGTCGCGAGATGCGTCAGCGCTTCGTGGTGCGTCGGCCGCAGATACAGCGCCTTCCGGTAGAAATCGCCCGCTTCCGCGACCCGCCCGCGCGCATCCGCGATCAGCCCGTTCAGGTAGAACGCGTCGGCGTGCGGCCCGGCGTGCGCGGAGAACTGCGCGAGCACGCGCTCGGCCTCGTCGAATGCGCCCGCATTGGCCAGCGCCTGCGCTTCCTCGAGCGTCGGCGCGGCGCCGTCGGCGGCCGCCGGCGCGGGCGCGGGCGTGTCGGCCACGTTCGCCGCATCGCCCAGCGGATCGACGCGCGCGTCGGCCCGCGGCCCGAACGCCGTCGGTCGCCCGGCCGGTTCAAAGGCAGCGCGCGACGGCGCGGCATCGCTCCACGCCGGCGGGACGACGGCCAGCAGCGGGCGCGTCGCAGCCGGCGGCGCCACGGCGAAACGCTCGGCGCGCCGGTACGGCGCAATCGCGGGCAGCGGTGCCGCATGGCGGGCCGCGTACCCGTCCGCCGCGGCGCCATCGCGCCCGCGATGAAACGCGAACGCGAGCGGCACGCGTGCCGAACGCATCCCGTGCCGCATCGCGACGCCCGTTTCGGCCGGCCCGACGAACAACATGCCGTCATCGGCGAGCGCGCTTTCGAGCGAACCGATCACACGGTCCTGCGCGTCGCGGTCGAAATAGATCAGCACGTTGCGGCAGAACACGAAATCGTAGCGGATGCCCGTATCGGTGCCCGGTTCGACCAGGTTCGCCTGGCGAAACTGCACGCACGCGCGCACGCGCTCGTCGAGCAGCCAGCCGTCGGCGACCGGCGTGAAGTAGCGGCCGCGGAACTCGGTCGCCGTGCCGCGAAACGCATTGCGCCCGTAGCAGCCGAGCCGCGCCTGTTCGATCGCGCGCGGGCTCAGGTCGAGCGCGTCGATCGTGAAGCTGGCCGGCTCGAGCCCGGCGTCGAGCAGCGCCATCGCCGCCGAATACGGCTCCTCGCCGGTCGAGCACGGCGCGCTCAGCACGCGGATCACGCGCCCGGGCGTCGCGGCGAGCCGCTCGGCCGCGTGCCGCGCGAGCGTCGCGAACGCCTCGCGATCGCGGAAGAACCACGTCTCCGGCACGATGAACAGCTCGATCAGTGCGCGCCGTTCGTCGGCCGACGCGTTGAGGTGCTGCCAGTACGCGTCGAGCGCTTCCGGCGTGACGGGCGGCCGCGCCGCCGACGGCAGCCGCTCGCCGTCGCCCTGCAGCGCCTGCACGCGCTCCGTCAGCGCGCGGCTCAGAAAATCGTTGCCGAGCGAATCGGGGTCGATGCCGGTCTCGCGCAGCAGCCAGCCGCGAAATCGCGAATCGGATTCTTTCATGCGGATTCCCCTCCGTGGCCCGGCAGGCCGTCGAACAGATACAGGCGCGCAACGTCGTCGATCAGGTCGGACACCGAGACCTGCTGCACGATCCCGTCGGGCGTGTTCGCGACGCGCCCGAGCCAGCGCGTGCGCGCGGTCGATACGCCGCTGGCGCGGAACGCCGTGCGGTCGATCCGCAGCGTCTGCGTCGCGCGCTCGATGATCAGGCCGATCACGCGCTCGCGGTCGAGCTGCCCGGCGCGGTAGCGGACCATCACCAGCCGCGTCGAACGCAACGCATGTGCGCGCCGTCCAAGCGCGAGCATCGGCACGTCGATCACGGGCACCGGCTGGCCGCCGCGCATCAGCAGCCCGGCGATCCATTCGGGCGCGCCGGGCACGGCCTTGGCGGTCGCGAGCGGCAACACCTCGTCGATGTCGGCCGCGTCGAGCGCGTAGCGCTCGCCGTCGAGCTCGAACATCAGGAACAGCGCGTGCGCGGCGCCGTGCGACTCGACGCGCGTCACGCGTCGACCTTGAAGCGCGACACGCTGGTGCGCAACTGGTTCGCGACGAGCGTGAGGTCGTCGATCGCCTGCGACGACTGGCGCAGCGATTCGGCCGTCTGCTGCGCGGCTTCCGACAGCTGCGACAGCGCCTG